>JAGWTW010000013.1 GCA_028868735.1 Hyphomicrobiales bacterium
CTGGATGATCCGCTCGGCGCGCGAGGCCGTCAACGCCTGCGCGTCCGTATTGGCGACGATGAATTCGACCCCGCTCAGGCCCGAAGTGATCATGTTGTTGACTGCATTGCAGCCGCCGCCGCCCACGCCACACACTGTGATACGGGGCTTGAGCTCGCGCAGCTCGGGACCCTTGAGATTGATCGTCATCGCCTCTGCCTCTTTTTCGCGGGCGCAGCCTGCGCCTCGGTTTCACTTTTCCTCTCGGTCCGGCCGCCGCGCCTGACCGATCGGCCTCACTCAAAAACTCTCTTTCAACCACCGCCCGACACGGGCAAGATAGCCGTCGCCGCCGACTGCCAACGCCATCCGCTCTCGACTCGGTTCGAAATGTTCGAGCGCTGCGAATTGCGGATAGACGAGCAGACCGACAGCGGCCGCAAACGACGGGCTCTTGCCGGATTCGGGTAGGCCCTGAACGCCGACCGGACGACCGACGCGAACCTGACCGCCGAGAATGCGCCGCGCCGATTCCGGCAAGCCGGTGAGCTGGCAAGCGCCGCCGGTCAGAACCAGGCGCGAGCCTGAATGAACGGGATGTCCCTGCTTGCGCAGACGGTCGCGCACGAGTTCGAGGATTTCCTCGACGCGCGGGCGGATGATGCGCACGAGCTGCGCCCGCGGCATGTGGATCGGCTCGCTCGCCTCGTCGCCGACATGTTCGATCGCGATCGTCTCGCGATCGTCGGAGGCCGAGGATATCGCGCTGCCGTACAGCGTCTTCATTCGCTCGGCGCCCGACAGGCGCACGTTGAGACCGCGCGCGACGTCGAGCGTAACGTGATTGCCGCCGACCGCGACGGAATCGACGTGGATCAGCGCGCCGCCCGAGAACACCGCGACGGAAGTCGACCCGCCGCCGAGGTCGACGACGGTGGCGCCGATCTCCGCTTCGTCCTCGCCGAGCACCGAAAGCGCGGAAGCATAGGGAGAGGCGACGAAAGCCTCGACCGTCAGATGGCAGCGCTCGACGGCGAGCCCCAGATTACGGATAGCGGCGGCGTCGCAGCTCGCGACGTGCAGATGCGCGCCCAGCTGATCGCCGATCATACCCTTTGGATCACGGATATTCTGCGCATCGTCGACGGCGAAGCTCGTCGGGAGCGAATGCAGGACGGCGCGGCCGTCGCGCGCCGTATGCGTGCAGGTCGCCTCGAGCACCCGATGCACGTCGGCTTCGCCGACCGAGCGATCGCCGACCGCGACCCGCGCCTGGAAATGTTGCGAACCGATGCGGCCGCCGGCTGCGCTGACGACGACGCTCTCGACCTGGACGCCGGCCATGCGCTCGGCGGCGTCGACAGCGAGACGTATGGCCGTCTCGGCCTCTTCCATATCGACAACCTGGCCCGCCTTCATGCCGCGCGAACGCTGATGGCCGATGCCGAGGATGCGCGCGCCGTGCATGCGGCCGCGGGCGGAGGCGGGATCGACCGGCGCGAGGCGCGCGATCAGGCAGACGATCTTGCTCGTGCCGACGTCGAGCACCGTCAGGATCGGGCTCTTGCGCGACGACAAGGGACGCATACGCGGAAGATGCAACGAACCCCCCATTACACCTTCCCCTTGGCCTTGTGCGTCAACGCGTCGAGCCGCGCGCTTGCAGCCTCGTCGCTGAGGCGAACCACGACCCGACCCGGAAACCGCATGTCGATCGCGACGATGTCCTTGCCGAGGATCCGCTGCTCGCGCTGGAGGCGCGAAAGGAGCGCGATCGCCGCTTCGGGATCGTGTTCGGGCAGCCGGATTTCGACGCCGTCCGTCGTGTAGATCGACCAGCGCCTCTGGGAGACGAGCGTTCCCGCCTTGATTCTCGAGCCGACGTCGCCGGCTGCGGCGACGATGCGCATGTACTCCCCGATGCGCAGATTGGCGCCGGCGCCGACGATCAGCGGCAGGCCGGCGTACTTGTCGTCGTGCATCGTGTCGATCGGCATGCCGTCCGAAGACACGATCGCGATCTGGCCGTCGCGCTGCCACAGCGCATAGGGCTGGCGTTCGACGATCGTGATCGAGAGGCGGCCGGGATAGAGCTTGCGGACCTCGGCGTCCTTGACGAGCGGCGCCATCATGAGGCGTTGGCGCATGGCGACGGCGTCGAGATAGGGCAGCGAATTGCGCGCTTTCACGCCCGCGTAGGCGAGGACCTCGCGCTCCTTCAGCTCACTGATGCCGGAAATCGTGACCGTGTCGATGCCGAACCCGATCGCACGCGCTGCGAGATCGCCCGGCGTGCCGACGTCGTGAATGAACTGATCGTAGACGCCGCCCTTGACCGCGCTATAGGCGAACGCGCCGCCGAGCACGCCGAACACCAACGCGCCCGAAGACAGCGGATGAACAGCGATGGCGTGCAGTTTGGAGAGCCAGCCGCCGGACGCACGTGCGGGAGCTTGCCGCGCGCGCGGAGCGGGCCGCGCGGCCGGGCCGGCGAATTGCGGACGCGCGGACGCGAAGGCCAGCGGAGCAGCGAAATGCTCCGTCAGCGGTCGCAGGACGCGTCTTGAACCATCCATTTAACCAGCTCGCCGAACGTCAGGCCCGAATGGGCAGCCAATTCCGGCACAAGCGACGTTTCCGTCATGCCCGGCTGGGTGTTGACCTCGAGGGCGACGAGTTCCCCGGTTCCCCCGGGTCGATCGTCGAATCTGAAGTCCGTCCGACTCACGCCGCGACAGCCGAGCGACTTGTGCGCTACAACTGCCAACTCTTGAATCTGTTGGTAAATATTTTGTTTAATTTGTGCCGGACAGACGTGAATTGACCCGCCTTTTGCGTATTTTGCGTCATATCCATAGAAAGCCTCGGATACGGGTTTGATCTCCGTCACGCCGAGCGCGCGCTCGCCCATCACGGCGCAGGTAAGCTCCCGGCCGTCCACGAACTTTTCCGCCAACATCATCTCGCCATGGCGCCATTCTTGCGCAGCGAGTTCCTGCGGCGGATGGCTGCGCCCCTCCTTGACGATGAAGACGCCGAAGGAGGAGCCCTCGGCGACGGGCTTCAGCACGTAGGGCGGCGTCAGCACGTGCGCCTTGGCCGCCTCGAAGCGGCTGACGACCAGGCCCGCCGGCACCGGCACGCCAGCCGCCGCCATCACCGTCTTGGCGAGGTCCTTCTGCATGGCGAGCGCCGAAGCGAGCACGCCCGAATGGGTATAGGGAAGGCGCAGCGTCTCCAGCACGCCCTGGATCGTGCCGTCCTCGCCGCCCGTCCCGTGCAACGCGTTGAAAGCGACATCGGGCTTGAGTTTCGTCAGCACTTCGGCGATGTCGCGGCCCACGTCGACTTTCGTTACGCGATAGCCGACGCTTTCGAGCGCCTTCGCGCAGGCCTCGCCCGAACGCAGCGACACCGGCCGCTCGGCCGCCCATCCGCCCATCAGCACCGCAACATGGGTCGTCATCGATTGCACCCCTTCTTGCGCCGGTCGATCCCGCGGCGTGGAAATTGTCCGCAGGTCGTCACCTCGAACGCACCCAGACCTCGATATCCTGGGCCTGCGCGGCCTTCTCGAAACCGTCGAGCACATGCGCGAGTTCGGGCGTGCGCGTCGTCCACTCCCGCAACGCCGCGCTTTCGACGAGGATTACATCGGGTCGGCCGGCGGCGACGTCTTCGGCGAGCAGGCGCCGGTCTTCTCGCGCGAAATTGACAAGCCGGGCGCGCTTGGCCGCATCGACCTGCGTCGTCTGCAAGATGCGATTGACGCAATTGTTGACCCAGATCGCATTGCGCCGGCCGACCCATTGGCCGTCGACGAGACGCACCGCGGGATGGCCGACGTCGAGCTCCTCCGCGAGCGCGGCGATCTTCGGATGGACGGGCGCATGCGCGCGAATTGCGGCGATGAGCCCCGGATATTCCTCCGCGCCGGGCAGCGCCATGGCAGGCGCGGCGAAGAACGGCGCGCATACGAATACGGGGATCACGCAATAGCGCGCGAACAGCGCCGCGCCCGGCGCCTGCGCACGGTCCCGCCACAATGCGATTGTCGCGAACATGGCGAAGACCGTGACGGGATAGGCGTGGTTGAACCAGCCCTTGCCCTGATAGACGTAGGTGAACAGAAAGCCGATGGCGACGGCGATCAGAACCGGCGCGCGCACGCCATACCCCATGCGCGTTCCCGCGAAGATCAGCCCCCCGATCAGGGCCGCATGTGCGAGGAACGGCAGCATGGTCAGCATTTCGGCCAGGCTGTGGCGCGCCGGCGCGTAGACCTCGACGCCGAGCGGCAGCATGACTTCGTAGAAGCGCGGAAAGAAGACTTGCACGAGGCCGAGATAGGCGAGGAAGACGGTCGCCGTGGTCAAATATTCCGGCGCGAACAGATAGCGCAGCGACCGCCGCTGCAGGACCAGCGCCAGCGCCGCCGCGCCGACGCCGGCCGCATAATAGGGCTTGAGGCACAAGGCCGCGCCGCCGCCCACGCCCGCGAGCAGCGCCGCCCATAATTCCACGCGGCCGCCGCCCGCACGCGCGACCGCCGCCGCGACGATCGGCAAAGCGAACAGGGCCGCGAAATGTTCGCGCTCGGCGAAGCCGAATTGCGGACAGAACAGGAAGATGAACAGCGCCGTGTTGCGCCAGAGCGGCCGCTCCGTATCGGAGAGCGCGCCGCCGATGCGCAGAATGCGCGCAGACAATCCGAGCGCCAGCACGAGACACACGAAAATTTCGGCGACGGTCCAGGCTTCGGGCCGCAGGCCGACAGCTTGCGAAAGTACGACCGCCGGCATGTACAGAAGAAACGCCAGCGGCGGGTTGGATTCCTGAATGTCGGAATAGGCGACCGCGCCGTGCAGCACCTTGTCGGCGACCGTGATCAGCCAGGAATTGTCGCCATTGAAATGCGCGAGGCTTTGCTGGGCGAGCGAAACGACGACGATGCAGACGGCCGCCTGCCAGCTCGAGACGATGCGCAGAACGTCCTGCGCGGGCTTCTCGGCGGCCAGCGTCGCATCCGTCATGCCGCTTCTCCATGGGCGACGCCGACACGCTTTATTTCCCATTCGAGTTCGACGCCGCTCGCCTCGCGCACGCGTCGCCGCACTTCCTCGCCGAGATTTTCGATGTCGGCCGCGCTCGCCTTGCCGCGGTTGATCAGAAAATTGCAGTGCATTTCGCTGACCTGCGCATCTCCGACCACGAGACCCCGGCACCCGGCCTTGTCGACGAGTTGCCAGGCTTTTCCGCCCGGCGGATTCTTGAACGTCGAGCCGCCCGTCTTTTCGCGGATCGGCTGCGCCTTCTCCCGCGCGAGCGTGATGCGCTCCATCTCGGCGAGAATGTCCTGCTTCTCGCCCGCCCTGCCCTGCAGCAGCGCCTGCGTGAAAACAATGCCGCGCGGCGCGGAGGAATGGCGATACGAAAATCCCATGCCTTCGTTCGTCAGAACGACGAATTCGCCCGCGCGCTCGACGCCGCGCGCCTCGATCAGCACATCCCTGGTCTCGCCGCCATGCGCGCCTGCGTTCATGCGCAAAGCGCCGCCGAGCGCGCCGGGAATGCCGCTGAGAAAGGCGAGGCCGGCCAGACCGAGTTCAGCCGCGCGCTTGGCGACGAAACGATCGGGCGCCGCCGCGCCGACTCGTAGGCGATGGCCTTCCTCGACGACAATGTCTGAAAACGCGCGGCCGCCGAGCCTTATCGTCACGCCGGGCACGCCGCCGTCGCGCACGATGAGATTGGAGCCGAGCCCCACGACGAGCACCGGCGTGTCGTGCGGAAGCCGGCTCAGGAAATAGGAAAGGTCGTCCTCGTCGGCAGGCTGAAAGAAAGCTTGCGCCGGTCCGCCGACACGAAACCACGTGAGCGGCGCAAGCGCCTCGTTCGCGGTCAGGCGCCCGCGCAGCTCGGGCATGGCCGCACGAATATCCGGCGTGATGTCGGGAAAGCTCACCTCGTCAGCTCGCCAGTTGCGCCGGCAGCGCATAGGCCCATTGTGTGATGGAGCCCGCGCCGAGACAGACGACATAGTCGCCGGGCCGTGCGATCTCCTTCACGAGTTTGGGCAAATCGTCGGGCTTTTCGAGCGCGACCGCCTGCCGGTGCCCGTGCGCACGAATGGCCGCCACGAGATCGTCGCGTGAAACGCCTTCGATCGGCTGTTCGCCCGCAGCGTAGACGTCGGAAACGATGACCGTATCGGCGTCGTTGAAGCAGGTTGCGAACTGATCGAACAGACTCTGCAGGCGCGTGTACCGGTGTGGCTGAACCACAGCGATCACCTGCCCCTTCGTGGAAGCGCGCGCCGCGCGCAACACGGCGGCGATCTCGACGGGGTGATGGCCGTAATCGTCGAAGATCGATACGCCGTTCCATTCGCCGGTCCGCGTGAAGCGCCGCTTGACGCCGCCGAAATTGGCGAGCGCCTTGCGCACCTGATCCGCGCTCATGCCGAGCTGCATGGCGACGGCGATCGCCGCAGTCGCATTGAGCGCGTTGTGATGGCCCGGCATCGGCATCACGAGATTATCGAGATAGGTCGCCGTATTGGTCTTTCGATCGCGCACCAGCACGTTGAAGCGCGACACGCCGCCCGTCAGATCGACATCGAGCAGCCGCACGTCTGCCTGGGGGTTCTCGCCATAGGTGACGACGCGCCGGTCCTCGATCTTGCCGACGAGCTCCTGAACCGTCGGATGGTCGAGACACATCACCGCAAACCCGTAGAACGGCAGATTTTCGACAAGCGTCCGGAACGCTTCCTTGATCGCGTCGAACGTTTTGAAATGATCGAGATGTTCGGGATCGATATTGGTGACGATGGCGACGTCGGCCGGCAGCTTCAGGAATGTGCCGTCGCTTTCGTCGGCTTCCACCACCATCCAGTCGCCGCCGCCGAGCCGCGCGTTGGTGCCGTAGGCGTTGATGATGCCGCCGTTGATGACCGTCGGATCGAAACCGCCGGCGTCGAGCAGCGTGGCGACGATCGACGTCGTCGTCGTCTTGCCGTGCGTGCCGGCGATTGCGACGCATTGCTTCAGTCGCATCAATTCGGCGAGCATTTCCGCGCGCCGCACGACCGGCAGCCGCTTTTCGCGCGCAGCGGCGAGTTCGGGATTGTCGCGTTTGATCGCCGTCGAGACGACGACGACGGCGGCCTCGCCGAGATTGCTCGCGGAATGGCCGACAAACACCTTGGCGCCTTTTTCGGCGAGACGTTTGACGTTGGCGTTCTCGCTGGCGTCGGAGCCCTGCACCTTGTAGCCGAGATTGATCAGCACTTCGGCGATTCCGGACATGCCGATGCCGCCGATCCCGACGAAATGAATGGGACCGAGATCGCGCGGCAGTTTCATTTGCGCCCCCTGGAGTCGATTGTGGCGATGACGATATCTGCGAGCCGCTCGGCCGCATCGAGAATTCCCGCGCTCTTGGCCGC
The DNA here is from genome assembly GCA_028868735.1 of Hyphomicrobiales bacterium. Classification (GTDB taxonomy): domain Bacteria; phylum Pseudomonadota; class Alphaproteobacteria; order Rhizobiales; family Beijerinckiaceae; genus JAJXWB01. Next base: position 7,430 of record JAGWTW010000013.1, read on the forward strand.
TTCGGCCCGTTTCGTCAACCCTGCGGGATCGGAGAGCGCTGCGCGCAGCAAAGCGACAAGCTTTTCAACGGTGAACTGCGTCTGGTCGACGACCTCGACCGCGCCCGTGCGGGCGAGTTCGGCCGCATTCGCGGCCTGGTCCGCGTCGAGCGCAAACGGAAAGGGCACGAGAATCGCCGGTCGGCCGATGCCTGCGATTTCAGCGACCGTGGACGCTCCGGATCGCGCGATCATCAGATGCGCGCCGGCGATGCGGCCAGGCAGGTCTTTGAAGAAGGGCGCGACCTCCGCGGAAAATCCGATCCGGCCGTAGATCTCTCGCACGCGGGATTCGTCTTCGCCGCGCGCCTGTTGCGTCAAGGCGATGCGCGCGCGCTCCTGCGGCTCCAGTTGCTCGATCGCCGCCGGCACGATGTCGGAAAAGACGCGCGCGCCCTGCGACCCGCCGGTCACCAGCACGCGCAGTCGACCGTCGAAAAAATCCGGATAGGGCTGTTTGGCCGCGTCGAACACGGCCGGTCGCAGCGGATTGCCGGTCACGACGCTCTTGGCGAGAATTTCCTTTTCGCCGCGCGCGAGCGGAAATCCGGTCGCGATCCGGTCGACGCGCCGCGCGAGAAATCTGTTCGCGCGCCCCATGACGGCGTTCTGCTCGTGCAGCACCGTCGGGATCTTGAGAAGCGTCGCGGCGAGAACCGGCGGCACGGTCGGATATCCGCCGAAACCGACGACGATCGAAGGCTTGATGCGCCGCATGAGCGTCATCGATGCGATCACGCCACGCCCGAGCGTCGCCACAGCGCGCGTGCGCGCGACGACCGAACCGCCGGTCGGGGTCGCCGCCGGAATGGAATGGATTTCCTGCGCGGGGAACGCCTGCCCGTATTTTTCGGCGCGCGTGTCCGTCACGAGTTCGACGTTGCGCCCGCGCGCGACCAGCGCGTGCGCAAGCGATTCGGCGGGAAAGAGATGGCCGCCGGTTCCGCCGGCGGCCACGACGATCGGACGTTCGTTCATGCGCGCGCGATGCTCGGATCGAGCGCTGCGTCCATCAGCACCTCGGTGCGCGGGCGCCGCCGCGTGACAGCGATGAGGAAACCCATCCCGAGCGCCAGCGAGATCAGCGACGATCCGCCGTAGCTGATGAACGGCAGCGTCATGCCCTTGGCGGGCATGAGGTGCAGATTGACCGCAAGATTGATACAGCTCTGGATGCCGAACAGCATGGTGAGCCCGGCCGCCGCGAAGCGGCAGAACGGATCCTCGTTCTTCGCTGCATTGGAAAGCCCGCGCAGCACGATGAAAGCGAACAGCGACACGAGCGCGATACAGACGATGACGCCGAATTCTTCGCCCGTGACGGCGAAAATGAAATCGGTGTGGCTGTCGGGCAGGATGCGCTTCAGCGTGCCCTCGCCCGGCCCCTTGCCGAACCAGCCGCCGGCGATGAAGCTGTCGCGCGCCGTATCGACCTGGAACGTATCGGACACGCCGCCGCCGGCCGATTGCGGTTCGATGAATTTGAGAATGCGCGCCCGCACGTGCGGCACGAATTTGTAAGCGAGCAACACGGAGCTCGCTCCGGCGCCGCCGATACCGGCGACCCAGAACCAGTGCAGGCCCGCCATGAAGAACATCGCGCCCCACACCAGCGAGATCAGCATGGTCTGGCCGAAATCCGGCTCCATGATCAATGGCACGACCGTCGCCGGCAGAATGAGGATGGCGAGCATGTTGGCCGGCATGTCGCGCCGGCGCGCGCCTTCTGAAAAAGCCCAGGCCGCGAGCACGACGAAAGCGGGCTTTACGAATTCCGAGGGCTGGACGCCGAAAATCCAGCGGCGCGCGCCCTTCACTTCCGTGCCGAAAAGCAAGGCGCAGATTACGAGCGCCATACCGACGGCGAAGATGAGGAGGGCGGCGCGGCGGACGTGACGCGGCGACATGAAAGACGTGACGACCAGAACCATGATCGCCGGAATAAGGAATTCGGCCTGCTTGTGCACGAAATAGAAGGTCGACAGATGCAGGCGCTCGGCGACAGGCGGCGAGCCGGCCATGCCGAACACGAGGCCGCACACCATCAACAGCGCGAGCGCGCCGAGCAGCCACCGGTCGACTGTCCAGAGCCAGTCGGAAAAGAGCGTACGTTCGGCCCGCGATATCATGACGCGTCTCCGGCTTTGACGAGATCTTGAACAAGCGCGCGGAATGCGTCGCCGCGACGCTCGAAATTCGGAAATTGATCGTAAGAGGCGCAGGCAGGCGACAGCAGCACGACAGGCTCGGGCGCCGTCGAGCGCGCAGCGTCCGCGCTCGCGTGCGCAACCGCGATATCGAGCGTTCCGCACCGTTCGTAGGCGATCGCGCCGTCCAGCGTCCGTGCGAAATCGTCCGACGAAGCGCCGATCAGATAGGCCTTCGTTACGCGCGAAAAGAGCGGACGCAACGGCTCGACGCCGCCTTCCTTCGCCTTGCCGCCGACGATCCAGTGGATGTTCTCGAACGTCTTGAGCGCCTTTTCGGCGGCGTCGGCGTTGGTCGCCTTCGAATCGTTGACGAAGAGCGTGCGCCCGCGGCGCGCGACCTGCTCCATCCGGTGGGCAAGGCCCGGAAAGCTCTTCATGCCGCGCCCGATATCGTCATGCGCGACCCCAAGCCAGTCGCAGGCGGCAAAGGCGGCCGCGGCGTTCTGCCCGTTGTGCGCGCCGCGCAATGCCTGCGCCGACGTCAGATCGACGAGCGTCTCCGTCACGCGCCACTCGCCGGCGAGAGCGACTTGCCGTCTCAGCTTTCGGTCGTCGTAACAGCAGCACGCCGGCTCCCGGCTCCGCGCTTGCGAAATCGCCTGCACCGGCCTGTCGGCGGCCTGCAGGCGCGCGCAAACGCCCCGGCAGAAATCGTCGTCGACGCCGACGACTGCGAAACTCGCGGATGCGACGAGCCGCTCCTTGATCGCGGCGTAATTCTCCATCGTTCCGTGGCGATCGATATGGTCGGGCGTGAGATTGAGAAGCACCCCGACATGAGGATCGAGCGAGGGCGCAAGATCGATCTGGAAAGTCGAGCATTCGATCACATGCACGCGCGCGTCCGACGGCGGCGCGAGATCGAGAACGGGCACGCCGATATTGCCGCCCATCTGCACGTCGTATCCGGCCTCCCGCAGGATGTGCGCGACGAGCGCGGTGGTGGTCGACTTGCCATTGGTGCCGGTAATGGCGAGGAAAGGCGAATTGGGCGCCAGCGCGCGCCGTTCTCGGCAGAAAATCTCGATATCGCCGATGATCTCGACGCCCGCGGCCTTCGCCCGCTCGACGGTCCAGTGCGGCTGCGGATGCGTGAGCGGCACGCCGGGCGCAAGCACGAAAGACTGAAATGCGGACCAGTCGACCTTCGAAAGGTCGACTGGCGCAAAACCCGCGGCGACGGCTTTTTCGCGCGCCGACTGGTTGTCGTCCCACACGCTGACGCTCGCCCCGCCCTCAGCCAGCGCGCGCGCTGTCGCCAGGCCCGAACCGCCCAGCCCGAACAGCGCGATATTCCGGTTTGCGAAAGTGCGGGCCGGCGTCACTAGCGCACCTTCAGCGTCGACAGGCCGACGAGCGCCAGCACGAAAGCGATGATCCAGAAGCGCACGACGATCTGCGGTTCGGACCAGCCGAGCTGTTCGAAATGATGATGGATCGGCGCCATGCGGAACACGCGCTTGCCGGTGAGCTTGAATGACGTCACTTGCACGATCACGGAAAGCGTCTCGAGCACGAACAGGCCGCCGATGATCATCAGCACGATCTCGTGCTTGACGGCGACTGCGACCGTACCGATCAGGCCGCCGAGCGCGAGCGAGCCCGTATCGCCCATGAAGATTTGCGCCGGCGGCGCATTGAACCAGAGGAAGCCGAGGCCCGCGCCGATCAGCGCGGCGCAGATCACCGTGAGTTCGCCGGCGCCGGGCACGAAATTGATTGCAAGATAGTTGGAGAAGATGGCGTTGCCGGCGAGATAGGCGATCAGCGCGAAGGCGCCGGCCGCGATCATCGACGGCACGATCGCCAGCCCGTCGAGACCATCGGTCATGTTCACGGAATTGCCCGCCGCAACGATGACGAAAGGTCCGAGCAGCAGGAATCCATAGCCGAGATCGACGGCGAAGCCCTTGTCGAACGGCAGCGCGAGCATGGTGGCGTTGCCCGTGCCGACGCGCATCATCGCGAGGCAGGCGACGAGCGCTATTCCGGCTTCGAATGCAAGACGCGCGCGGCCCGAAAAGCCCTTGTGCGATTGTTTCGTTACTTTCAGATAATCGTCGTAGAAGCCGATGAGGCCGAAGCCGATCATCACCAGAAGCACGATCCACACATAGGGATTCTTCAGGTTCGCCCACAACAGCGTGGCGAAGACGAGTCCCGACAGGATCATCAGGCCGCCCATGGTCGGCGTGCCCTTCTTCGTTAGAAGGTGCGATTGTGGGCCGTCCTCGCGAATCGGCTGCCCCTTACCCTGCTTCAGGCGCAATGCGGCGATGATGCCGGGCCCGAAGAAGAAGACGAAGAACAGCGCCGTCGCCGCCGCGCCGCCGGCGCGGAAGGTAATGTAGCGAAACAGATTGAGCGGACCGAAGACGTGATTGAGGTCCGCAAGCCATGTCAGCATCTCGTCATCCTCGCGCGGCCGTTTCGGCGCCTTGCGCAAAATGCTTGCGCAGCGCGGTCACCAGGGGGCCCATGCGGCTCCCGTTCGAGCCTTTGATCATTACGACGTCGCCGGCGCGCAAGGCGTCCAGCACGATGGGTTGGAGCGCGGAGGAATCGGCTGCGTGCGCGCCGCGGCGCTCGGCCGGAATAGCCTCATGCAGCGCGCGCATCAATGGCCCGGCGCTGAAGACGAGATCGACGCCGTTGCGCTCGATGTCCTCCGCGTGCGCCGCGTGCAACTTCTTTCCGTCCGGCCCAAGCTCCAGCATGTCGCCGAGGACGGCGATCTTGCGGCCGCCGCCGGCTGCGCCGAGCAGGTCGAGCGCCGCGCGCATGGAGGCCGGGTTCGCATTGTAGCTTTCGTCAATGAGCGTGATTTCGCCGCCTTCCACGCTGAGCGCCTCGCGACGGCCTCGTCCCTCCGGCGATACGAAGCGCCCGAGCGAGAGCGCCGCCATCACGAGATCGAGCCCTGCTGCGCGCGCCGCCAGCAGCGCCGCAAGCGAATTCATTGCAATGTGCCGGCCGGGCGCGCCGACGATATAGCTTGCGTCCTGGCCGAGAATGCGCGCGGCGACGCGCGTCTCCTCGCCCCTGGTCTCGCAGGCGAGCAGCCGCGCGTCGGCGCCTTCGTGCTCTCCGAAGCTCAGGACGAAACCGGCAGGGGAAGCTTGCGCTGCTGCTTCGAGCCGCGCAAATTGCGCATCGTCGCGGTTGAGGATCGCGACGCCGCCTTTGACGATTCCGGAAAAGATCTCCGCCTTTGCGTCCGCGATGGCGTCGATCGAGGGAAAATGCTCGAGATGCACGGGCGCGATGCGCGTGACGATGGCGACGTGCGGACGCACCATGTCGACGAGCGGCGTGATCTCGCCGGCGTGATTCATGCCGATTTCGAACACGCCGTATTTCGTCGCCTCAGGCATGCGCGCCAGCGTGAGCGGCACGCCCCAATGATTGTTGTAGGACGCTACCGACGCGTGCGTCGCGCCGGCCGACGAGAGCGCCGTGCGCAGGAGCTCCTTTGTCGTGGTCTTGCCGACCGACCCCGTCACGGCGACGATGCGGCCGGCGCAGCGCGCACGCGACGCTCGAGCGAGCCCTTCGAGCGCACGCAGCGTGTCCTTGGCGATGAACAGGGGTCCGGCGCCGACGAGTTCTGAGGCGTGATCCTCGTCGATCACGGCGGCGGCGGCGCCCTGCTCGAACGCCGCGCGCACGAAGTCGTGGCCGTCGCTGTTTTCGCCTTTGATCGCGACGAACAGGTCGCCGATCTTGAGCGTGCGCGTATCGATCGACACGCCGTGAACGCCGCCGACGGGCAGCCCGCCGCTAACGCGCGCATCAAGCGGGCCGACCAGTCCCAGTCCGGACCACAGCGGATCGCTGCTCATGCTCTGCCCCCGAGCGCCGCGCGAACGGCTTCATGATCTGAAAAAGGAAGAATGTTTGACCCGACGATCTGGCCCGTTTCATGACCCTTGCCGGCGACGAGAAGAATGTCGCCCGCGTCGAGCATATGGACGCCGGCCTCGATTGCGGCCGCGCGATCGCCGATTTCGCGCACGTCCGCATCCCTGACGGCGCGCGCGCCTTCGAGAATGGCCGCGCGTATGTCGCCGGGCGCTTCGCTGCGCGGATTGTCGTCCGTCACGATGGTGATGTCGGCGAGCCGCGCGGAAATCTCGCCCATGATCGGGCGCTTGCCGCGATCACGATCGCCGCCGCAACCGAACACCACGATCAGGCGTCCGGCGGCGAAGGGCCTCAGCGCTTCGATCGCGGTTTCGAGCGCGCCGGGCTTGTGTGCGTAGTCGACGAAGGCTGCGCCGCCATTGCGGCGGCCCACGAGTTCGATGCGTCCGGGCGCGCCCACGAGCGTTTCCAGCGCAGCGAATACGGCCTCCGGCGTCTCGCCCGTCGCCAGCGCCATGCCTGCGGCGACCAGCGCGTTCGAGGCCTGGAATTCTCCGGCGAGCGGCAGCAGAACGTTGTATGCGCGGCCCTCGAAGCGAACCGAAAGACGCGTCGAAAAACCTTCCGCCGCGCGTGCGACGACACTGATCGCATCTCCGGCGCGGCCGACCGTCATCACGCGCAGCCCGCGAGCGCGGCAGGCCGTCGCGACGCGCGTGGAAACCTCGGCGTCCGCATCGATCACCGCCGGCTGGCCCGGCTGCAGCAGATCGTCGAACAGACGCAGCTTGGCGGCGAGATAATCCTCGAGGCTCGCGTGATAGTCGAGATGATCGCGCGAGAGGTTGGTGAAGGCGCCGACCGAGAGCCTTACGCCATCGAGCCGCCGCTGATCGAGCCCGTGCGAGGAGGCCTCCATCGCGAGATGCGTCACGCCGTCCATCGCGAGTTTCGACAAGGTCTCGTGCAGCGTGATCGTATCGGGCGTCGTCAGCGAACCGTAGACGGCGCCGGAAGGCGCGACGATGCCGATGGTGCCGAGCGAAGCGGCCAGCCGTCCGCAGGAAAGCCATATCTGCCGCAGGAACGCCGCGACGGAGGTCTTGCCGCTCGTGCCCGTCACCGCGGCGATCGTCTGCGGCTGCCGCGGAAAGAAACGGGCCGCCGCGCGGGCGAGCGATTCGCGCACGTCGGCGACGACGATCACGGGCGCGCCGAGGTCTTGCGCGGGCGCGCGCTGTGCGACGATCGCCGCCGCGCCGCGGGCGATCGCGTCCGGCGCAAAGGCGAGGCCGTCCGCATGCGTTCCCGGCACGGCGAAAAACAACGCGCGCTCCGCAACCTTTCGGCTGTCGGACGCGAGCGAAGCTATATCGAGGCCGCCGAGCGCGGCCGTCGCGTCGGGAAGGATCGCGTCGAGCCGCATCAATCCTCTTCTTGCGCCTTCGAGGCGGGCGTATTCGCCTGCTTGTAACCGAGCTTGGCGAGCAGCGGGAACGGCAGCTCGGGCAGCTTGAACCGCGGTTCGAGACCGAGCAGCGGCCCGACGCGTTCGATGATCTGGCCGGTGATGAAGCCCGAATTCCACGCAGCGGTCGTATATCCGTGCGTTTCGGGCGTCGCCTGCGGATCGTCCATCACGGTGGCGAACAGATAGCGCGGCTTGTCGGCCGGCGCGATCGCCATGAAGGTCGTGAAGACTTTCGTCTTCGAATAATGGCCGTTGATGACCTTCTCGGCCGTGCCGGTCTTGCCGCCGATGAAATAGCCGGCGACGTTCGCCTTGCGCGCGCTGCCGACTTCGGCGTTGAGCCGCATGATGTAGCGCAGCGCCTCGCTCGTCTCGGGTTTGACGACGCGCGGCGCGTTTTTCTTCGCATCTTCCTCGCTGCGCTTCAGGAACGTCGGCTTGATCATGTAGCCGCCGTTGACGAGCGCGCCCACCGCCATCATCGCCTGCAACGGCGCGACCGCCAGGCCGTGGCCGAAGGCGATGGTCATCGTGTTGAGTTCGCCCCAGGTCTTGGGAATGATCGGCTCGGCTGATTCCGGCAACTCGGTGCGCAGACGATCGAGTTGGCCCATCTTGCGCAGGAAGGCCTTGTGGCCTTCCACGCCCACCATCAGCGCCATGCGCGCCGTGCCCATATTGGACGAATAGGTGAAGACCTCGGGCACGGACAGCGCGCGGTTCTGACCGTGATAATCGTGAATCTGGAACTTGCCGTAGCGCAGCGCATTGTGCGCGTCGATGCGCGAGTTGAGATTGACCTTGTTCGCATCGAGCGCCATGGCGATCGTCAACGCCTTGAAGGTCGAGCCCATCTCGTAGACGCCGACGTTCATCCGGTTGATGTGGTCCGGCGTCAGCGCGTCCTTCGGGCTGTTGGGATCGAAATCCGGCAGAGACGTGAGCGCGATCACTTCGCCGGTGTTGACGTCGAGAATGGCGGAGGCGGCCGCCTTGGCCTTGAATTTCTCCATGCCCTTTTCGAGTTCGTCGCGCACCGCGAACGTCGCGCGCGCGTCGAGCGACAGCTTGATGGGCGCAAGATTTTCGGCGCTCAGGTTGAAGCCCGCGCCGTGCAGGTCGGCGAGGCCCTGATTGTCGATATATTTTTCCATACCGGCAATGCCCTGATTGTCGATATTGGTCGCGCCCAGCACATGCGCGCCGACAGGACCGTCGGGATAGACGCGTTTGTTTTCCGGCCAGAAACCCACGCCCGGAAGACCGAGGCGATAGACTTCCTGCTGTTGCTTCGGCGTGATCTCGCGCTTGACCCAGACGAAGCCCTTGCGCGAGCCGAGCCGTTCGCGCAACTCCCTGGCGTCGACGTCCGGAAGCACTGCGGTGAGCAGTTCGGTGGCTTCGTCCTTGTCGATGATGCGGCGCGGCTCCGCGAAGACCGACATGGTCTTCACGTCGGTCGCCAGAACCTCGCCGTTGCGGTCGAGCATGTCCGGACGCGCAGCCGCGCTCGCCTCGACAGCCGCGGCGCGCATGCTGGCCGAATCCGGTTTGAAGCCGAGCCACACGAGTTTGCCGGCGATGAGAAGATAAACTGCGGCGAATCCGACGCCGATGAGGCGCACGCGCCGGTCGCTTTTTTCGAGCTTGGTCGAAAACAGGCCTTCCAGCCATTTGCGCGATTTTTTTGCGCGCGCGCCTGCGGGATCGACGGGCGTCGCGACGATTGTTTGCGCCACAGCTTCAGCCTCGTGCGTTATATCCTGCGAAGGCGGCGCGCCGCCGGGCTCCGGCGCTTGCATGTGCGTGTTCAAATCGTCGGTCATTGCCGCGCTCCGCTTGCGGGCGTCGATGGCGTCGCGGTAGCGGACGCGCGCGCGCCGCCGGGCGTGTTGGTGACGGCGCCGAGCCCGAGCGCTTCGAGCTTCTGGCCGATCTCGTCGCCATGATTCACGCGGTCGGGCAAAGCGGCGAACGTCACGATCTTGTTCGGGCGCGTCGTTTCCAGATCGAGATATTTGTCGGCGAGCGGCTCGAGCCGGTCGGGCCGCGTCAGATGCGCCCATTCGGCCGTTTGCATGCTGATCGCATCCTTTTCCTGCTGGATCTGGCGCGTCAGCTTGGCGATCTGGTCGGACCGGTAGAGCGTCTCGTATTTGATCGAATAGGCGTAGAAGCCGGATCCGACGAGCGCGGCCGCCGCCGCAATGTTCAGGAAACGGATCATCTGCCCCTCCCCCGCGATTCCTGCGGCAGGCTCGCGAGCGCCATCAGGCCGCCGTCGAGCCCCCGCGCCGGCGCATTCGTGCGAATGCCGGCGCGCAGCTTCGCGCTTCTGGCGCGCGGATTGTCGCGCATTTCCTCGTGCGAGGGCGCAATCGGTTGACGGCCCTCGAGCGAAAACGTCGGCTCCGGCGGCGCGACCTCGCCCGGCAACAGGCGAGAGCGCGCGGCGCCCCTGCCCGATCTTTGCGCGAAGAATTGTTTGACGATCCGGTCTTCCAGCGAATGGAACGTCACGATCGCGAGCGCGCCGCCTTCGTCGAGTATTTCTTCCGCGCCAGCGAGCGCGCGCACGAGCTCGCCGAGTTCGTCGTTGACCGCGATGCGCAGCGCCTGGAATGTCCGCGTCGCCGGGTGAATGTCGCCGGGCTTGCCGGGAATGGCGCGCTGCACGAGTTCGGCGAGCGCGGCCGTCGTTTCGAGCGGCGCGTCCTTGCGCGCATTGACGATGAAGCGCGCGATGCGGCGCGAGGCGCGCTCCTCGCCATAATGATAGAGGATGTCGGCGATGCGCTCTTCGCTCTCGTTGTTGACGATATCGGCAGCGCTCGGCCCGCGGCTCTCCATGCGCATGTCGAGCGGACCGTCGAAACGGAAGGAAAAGCCGCGCGCGGCCTGGTCGAACTGCATGGACGACACGCCGATGTCGAGTACGATCCCGTCGACCTTTTCGTGCCCGAGATTGCGCACCTCGCGCGCGAGGTCGCCGAACCGCGCCTCGACGAGCGTCAGCCGCCCGGCGGAAGCCGCGACAAGATCGTAACCGCTGCGAATGGCGTCGGGATCGCGATCGAAGGCGATGACGCGCACGCCGGGAACGGCGAGCAGCGCGCGCGAATAACCGCCCGCTCCGAATGTGCCGTCGACATAGAGTCCGCCGTCGCGCGGGCGCAACGCGCCGGTCGCGTCATGGAGAAGCACGGGAATGTGGCGGGCCGGTCCGCCTGCGGGAGGCTCTTGGCTCTTCCCGCGGCCCGTCGTCATTCCCGTGCTCCATGCGCGGGCGGCGTGTGGCCCGCCGCCCCTCTGGCGCCTGAAATCTTCCGCAAGTCGCGCGCCCGGTTTCTGGCCTCTTCCTGATGCGCGCGGAAGCGTTCCGGCTCCCAGATCTGAAACTTGTGCCCCAGGCCGACGAACGTGACTTCGCTCGACACGCCGGCCCTCGCCTTGCAACTCTCGCTCAACTGCACGCGCCCTTCCGGATCCACCTTCAACCGCTCGCTCATACCGAGCAAAGCGAGCGAAAGCGTGTCGCGCTCCTCCGTGTACGGAGGATAGGTCTCCAGAAGCGTGTCGATCTCCTTCAGCAGCGCATGGCCGCCGCAGTCGATCGCATGTCCGTCCAGTGAGGGATGGACGAACAGCCCCTCGAACCCGTCCCGCGCCAGCGCCGTCCGGAACGGCGCCGGTATCGACACGCGCCCCTTGGCGTCGAGCCGATTGGTGAAACTGGAAACAAAGCGGTTCTCGTCCGCCATCACGCCCACACGCACCCCGCTCCTCGCCAGTCTCGCGCGCAAACCGGCCTTGCGGGCCGCTTCTGCGGTCCGGTCCGAACGCCTGCTGCGCTAAACTCAACGGGATAATTTGGGATAGCATGGGATATTATGGGCGTCAATGCAGAATGTGAGTCGAAACGGGACTTGCCCGTCGTGGCCTGCATTAGGCTTTGTTAAAGTTAAGGGATGGTTGATTCCGCGTATTTATTCCGGTGGTTGCGGGTTCCTCTGGCCGCCCTGTGTCTCCTGGTTTGCGGTCCTGGGGCGTCAGCGCGCGCGCAAGACGTGACGATCGACGCCCTGGCGCGGTCCGCGAGCCTGATGCATCAAATCGTCTCCACCTGCGCGACCGGGTTCGACGTCGACGCCGACCTCGCCGCGCGCGCGGAAAAGGCGTTTCTGCAGGCGGGCGAGAAACTCTACGGAAGTGCGACGTTCGATGCCGCGGTCGCCGCCGAATTGCAGCGGCGCGCGGACGAAGCCCGCACGACGGGCTCGGACCGCTGGTGCGCGGACCAGCGCGAGCGGCTACGGGGCGTGCCGGGACAAAAAATCTTCAGGAAGTAGGCGCCGTCTTTTGCAGGTCGCGGACCGAAATCTTGCGCGCGAGCCGTTGGCCGATGCGATGCGTCGGCGCCTCGACGAAGGCATGGATCAGCCAGGCCGCGAGAAACACCACGACGAGCGTCAGGCCGAGCGCAGCGCCGGGACCGAGGCCGCGCGAAACGAGGAGATGGAGCAGAACGAACCCGGCGAGGCCGTGTACGACATAGAGCGGATAGGAAATGTCGGCCGTCCAGCGCAGGAGCGCGGCGAACGGTCTCAAGGCGCCCGCGCCCGCCTTCGCGCCCTGCCCCGCCATCGCCAGCACGAAGAGCGTGAGCGCGGCGAGATAGCTTTCCGGCTCGATCACGCCCACGAACAGCGGCTTCCATCCAGGCCCGAGCAATTTCGTCGCCCAGGCGAGAAGGAACATCGCGACGCAAGCGCAGACCCACAGGACGGCGCCGACGCGCCCGATCAATCCACGCTGACGGAAGTTCAGCGCGACGCCAGTGAACATGAAAATCAGGAACGGCATGTAGACGGCGAGGAATTCGAGACGCGCCGCGATCTTCTCGAATCCCGCCGGCGGATGGCCTGCGAAGGCGTAGACGGGAATCCACAGCGCGAAGACCGCGAACGGAACGCCTGCGACCTTTGCGCTGCCACGCGAAATCGCCGGCGCGATCAGCGCGCAGAGCAGATAGAAGAACAATTCGATCTCGAGCGTCCAGATGATGCCGTCGATCGGTTTCGAATAGAGGATCGCGCGCAGCGGCGGAAAATAATGGACGCCGGCCTGCACGGCGGTGAACGGGAGAACGCCGCCGGCGAGCGCACATCCTGCGAGCACAGCGCAAACGGAGATCGAAAAGCCGACCCAATAGGTCGGATAGATCCGCAGGAGACGCCCGGCCAGGAACGCGCGCGCGTCGTAGCGCACGAGCGAAAAGGCGATCACAAAACCGGAGATGACGAAGAACAACGCGACGCCGAACGACGCGAAACTGATCGGCACGCGCGTGAAGGCCCGCGCGAACCAGGGCGGATCGATGGTAAGCGTCGGCATGCCCGTGAGCAGGCCGACCACCGGCTGTCCGACCCAGAAGCCTTCGAACAGATGCGCCACCACGACCGAGACCGCCGCAATCCCGCGCAAAGAATTGGCGAATTCGATTCTGTCGGAGGCCTTTTTTGCCGGGGCCGTGTCGCGCATGCGCTCTCGTAATTTGACGCCAGTCGGCCTGTAAGCCGGGTTCTGTATGGCCCGCGGTCGCCCGCGGACGTGATGGCCATTCCTCTGGGACGGTCGTCGCCGACCGCCTCGTGCAACCAACCCGGGCGACGACCCGGAGACGGGTCCGGCGGCGTTTCCGCCGCCGCGTCGCCCCTATTCGGTCTTGCTCCCGGCGGGGCTTGCCATGCCGCCTGCGTCGCCGCCGGCGCGGTGCGCTCTTACCGCACCCTTTCACCCTTGCCGCCCCGCGAACGGAAGCGGCGGTTTGCTTTCTGTGGCGCTTTCCCTGGGGTCGCCCCCGCCGGACGTTATCCGGCGCCGTATCTCCGTGGAGCCCGGACTTTCCTCTGCCCGAAGGCAGCGGCCATCCGGCCGACTGGCGCGACGGGGATAGGCGCACGAGCGAAGAAACGCAAGGCGGCGGCGGCGCCTTTCCCGAAGCGGCGCGCTATTGTGCGCCGGCCGCGAATATTGCACGCTTCGCATATGGCGTCGGCGCGAGCGGAAACACGTTGAAAGGTATGGGCGGCAAAAGCGAATTTCCCTTCGGCGGGGGACGGATGGGAGCGCTCATGCGGAGCCTCGACTGGTCGACCACAAGTCTCGGTCCGGTCGACGCGTGGCCCGCGCCGCTCAAGGCGGCCGTCAACCTCATGCTGCCGGCGCAGGCGCAGATCGTGCTGTTCTGGGGCGACGATTTCACCGCGCTCTACAATGACGCCTATGCGCCCTCGATCGGCGACAAGCACCCGCGGGCGCTGGGGCGCCCTGCACACAAAAACTGGGCCGAGCTCTGGGACGATCTCGAACCGCTGCTGCGGCGCGTGATCGACACGGGCGAGACCGTCGTCGCAAAGGACCGGCCGTTCTACATCGAACGCCACGGCTATCCGGAAGACGTGTATTTCGACATCTCGTATTCGCCTGTTCACGATGACGCGGGCGCCATCGGCGGCGTGTTGTGCATCGTCAGCGAAACCACCGAGCGCGTCGTCGCGCAACGACAGCTCGTCCGCGCGCAGGAGCGTCTGACTCAAGCGCTCAACGCCGGCGGCATGGTCGGCACGTTCGACTGGCACATAAATTCGGACGTAATGTACACGGACGCCCATTTCGCCGAATTATTCTCCGTCGATCCGGAAAAAGGCGAACAAGGCGCGCCGCTCTCTGACTATCTCGCCGGCGTTCATTCCGAAGACGTGGACCGCATTGCCGAGGCGGTGTCGCACACGGTGAAAACCGGCGAGCGGTTCGTGCAGGAATACCGCCTCCGTCGCAAGGACGGGGCGGCGCGTTGGGTGGAGGCGCGCGGCGAACGCATCAACGACGAGGCCGGCGAGCCCGCGCGCTTCGTCGGCGTCGTCGTCGACATTACCGCTCAGAAGGAAGCGCAGGAGCGCCAGAAGCTGCTGCTTCTCGAAATGGATCATCGGGTGAAGAATCTGCTCGCGGTTTTCCGCGGCCTCATCCGGTCGAGCGCGCGTTCGGCGCGCACGCCCGTCGATCTCGCGGAAGCGCTCAGCGGCCGCGTCGAGGCGCTCATGCGCGCGAAGGAGCTGGTACGTCCCGGCCTTCTGGGGACCGAACATGCGACCTCCGAACGCTCGACGCTGGACGCGCTCGTGCGCACGGTGCTCCAGCCTTACGAGGACCTCGTCGATCGCCGCACCCGTGTGTGCGGTCCGGAAATCGCGGTAGGCCCCGCCGCGACGACCAGCCTCGCGCTGGCGCTGCACGAAACCGCGACCAATGCCGCAAAATACGGCGCTCTGTCCGCGCCGGACGGCAAGGTGCGCGTGGAATGGTCCGTGCAGGGCGGTCAGGTGCTCCTCGAATGGGAAGAAAGCGGCGGCCCATCCGTCGTCGCGCCGAAATCGACAGGTTTCGGCAACCTTCTGACCGATCGCAGCATCGCTGGCCAGCTCGGCGGTTCGATCGCCTATGACTGGCGCCCGGACGGGCTGAAGCTGACAGCTGCAATGCCGCTGGCGCGTCTCCTCGCCTGAAACCTTGCGCGTCCCGCGTCGTCCGACGCAGGGGATAACCGCGGTTCCCTCGGAACACAGTCATTGTGCGGCCTAAGCTGCGGCGAGCGAGAGCGCCGGATGCGGCGGCGCTCGCCCTCCGCCGCCGCGCGCGCGGATGCGCCCTTGCGACAGACGCCCCGCCGAACTTAACTTGGCGAGGCTCGAACGGGCGCGGAAGGAACGCAGCCGGCGAAACGAACGTCGCGGCTGCAAAGGGAGAAAAAAATGTCGATGTCGCAGACGAGCGATCGTCCCGGCGCAGACGCGCCGCGCCTCTCCGTCACGCGTACGGACGGCCCCTTCGGCGCGATCGTGCGCGGCGTGGACCTTCGCAGCCCGCTCGAACCAGAAATTGCAGGGCGCTTGCGCGTCGCGCTGGTGACGCAGGGCGTGCTCGCCTTTCCCGACCAGAAGCTCGACGACGACGATCTCGAACGCGTTTCGCTGAGCTTCGGTCCGTTCGGGATCGATCCCTACATAAGGCCGATCCCCGGCCGCAAGCACATCGCTGCGATCCGTCGCCGCGCCGACGAGAAGGCGCCGTTGTTCGCCGAGAACTGGCACAGCGACTGGAGCTTTCTCGACGTACCGCCGGCCTTCACCTGTCTCTACGGCATCGACATTCCCCCGCACGGCGGCGACACCTGGTTCGCCAATCAGCAGATGGCCTGGGACCGCATGCCGGCGGACTTGCGCGAAAGGATGGAAGGCGTCGTCGCCGTCCATTCCGCACGCGGCGGTTATGCGCCGAAGGGTCAGTACGGCGAACGCGACGTCGGGCGCAGCATGGACATCGTGAGTTCGGACGACGCGCTGGCGACGCAGCGCCATCTTCTCGTGCGCGACCATCCCGAGACCGGGCGGCGCGGCATATTCTCGACGCACGGCTACATCATCGCGCTCGAGAATTGCGAGAACGGCGAGGCGCTGCTGCGCGAGGTGGTGAAATGGCAGACGCCCGAGGAGGTCGTCTACCGCCACAAATGGGCGCCGAACATGCTCGTCGTCTGGGACAACCGCGTCGTGCTTCATCGCGCCACCGGCGGCTACGACGGATACGATCGACTGCTGCATCGGACGACGGTTGCGGATCGGCGGACGCAATAAGAGCGGTCGCCGTCTTTCACGCCTGACGACTTGGCAATCGAACGCGGCAGATTGTGAGGCTAGCCCTGGCTTGGGTTTGCTGGAACTGACGCGATTCCGGTGGGCGCCATGAAATGCCCGATCTAGTTCCGAAGCGCGCCCGTCCACTGGCGTGTGCCTGGCGAGCGCGGCTTCGGACGGCACGTCGGTTTGGGGCTGGCTCCGCAGCCACAAACGACAAACGGCGGGCCTTTCGACCCGCCGCCGGTTGCCTCGAAACGCAGAAACGCTTCCGGCGCAAATCAGTTTTGCGCCATGATCGCCCGCGCCTTCGAGCAGTAGACGCGGTTTGCGGCGTTCATGTGTTTCGAATACGTCCCGGATTGGTAGCGCATCACGGTGCCGCAGACGTCGCCGCGCGACATGCGATAGGCCTGCGCGAGATAGCGCATGCCGTAGGCGACGTTCGTCTCTGCGTTGTAGAGCGCGCTCGGCGAACCGGCGAAGCCCACGCCGCGCGCGGTCGCCGGCCTGATCTGCATGAGGCCGAGCGCGCCGCCGTTCGAGACGCGCGGATTGTACCGGCTCTCAATGCGCACGACGGCGTCCGCGAGCGCGAACGGCACGCCGTTGGCGGCGGCGTGGCGCGCGATGATCTCGCGCACGGAACCGCGCGCGCCGGCCTCGTAGCCGAGCGCCGCGTGACGACGCGTGTGGCGCGAAATGGCCGCCGACTCCGCAGGCGCCTCGGCCTGAGCCGGCGCAGACGTTGCCGCGGATGTGGTCATGCCCTGCATGAGGAAGGGGAAACGTCCGGCGTCGTCATCGGCATGTGCAAGGGTCACGGAAGTCGTCGCAAGGGCGGCCGCTGTCAGGCCAATGATGATCTTGTTCATCCGGGGGCTTGATCCTGTGTATATCTTGGGAATGGCAGAGCTTATCCCGAACAAATAAGGCCAGAATCAGGCAGTATGCTGCGGTGCAACAATTGCATGTATTCGAGCAGATAATTACAATATACGCTAGATCGAATATTATGTTCTCAAATAAAAATCGCCTTTACCTTTCGTTTACCTTTGCGTTGCCTGCCACGCGCGAAGCCTCCGCGCTCGCCCTCTCCGGCGCGGCGCGCTACCATGCCGACGAAACGAAACTGCGCGCATGATCGCCTTCACGCCTGACTCTGCTCTCGTCGATCTCGTGACGCCCTCGCCCAACCATGGCGATCGGCGCGGGCGGCGCGTCGATTCCCTGATTCTGCACTATACGGGCATGCCGACGGCGGAAGGCGCGCTGCAGCGTCTCTGCGATGCGGCGGCCGAAGTGTCCTCGCACTATCTCGTATTCGAGGATGGCCGCATCGCTCAGCTCGTGCCCGAGGATCGCCGCGCCTGGCATGCCGGGCGCTCCTTCTGGGCCGGCGAGACCGACATGAACTCGGCCTCGATCGGCGTCGAGATCGTCAATCCCGGGCACGACGCCGGCGCACCGCCGTTTCCGGAGGCCCAGATCGAGGCTGTCATCCGTCTCGCCGCCGACGTCATGCAACGGCGCGGGATCGCGCCGGAGCGCGTGCTCGCCCATTCCGACATCGCGCCCGGCCGCAAGGTAGATCCGGGCGAGAGTTTTCCCTGGGCCCGGCTGGCCTCTTGCGGCGTCGGCCTCTGGCGCGAGCCGGCGCCGCTCGCCGACGGTCTCGTTCTCGCGCGCGGCGCAACCGGCGACCGGGTGCGCGCGCTGCAGGATGGACTCGCGTCGCTCGGATACGGGATCGACGCGACCGGCGAATACGATGCTGCGACTGAGACGGTCGTCGGCGCCTTCCAGCGTCGCTGGCGTCCGGCGCGCATCGACGGCGCAGCAGACGTGTCGACGGCGCGCACGCTGGACGCTTTGCTAAAACTGAGGCGCGCCTGAGCCTCACCGACTTGACGGCAACGTTTTACACAGCCGCCTGCATCGGAACCTTCACGCCCGCCTGCGCGCAGGAATTGGCGACATCCTCCACCGTCGCGCGTTGCACGTCGCGCTTCCACCGCAGATCGTCGAAAGGCGTGCCGCGATGCAGCGTCTGCCTGTTGTCCCAGATCACGAGATCGTCCTCGCGCCAACGATGCGTATAGACGAACTGTCGCTGCGTCGCGTGCGCCATCATCTCCTCGATCAATGCGCGTCCCTCGTCATCCGGCAACCCCATCACGCGGCCCGCATGCGAGGCGAGATAGAGGCACTTTCGCCCGGTCTGCGGGATCATCCGCACCATCACCTGCGGCACGGGCGGCATGGCGGCGCGCTCCTCGGCGCTGAAATCGGTGAAACCGAGCTTGGCGCGCGAAGTGAAGATCGAATGTTCGCAAACGAGCCCGTCGATGCGGCGCTTCGTCCCTTCCGGCAACGCGTCATAGGCGGCGCGCATGTCCGCGAATTCCGTATGGCCGCCGACCGGCGGGATCGAACGCGCATAGAGCAACGAGGCGTAAGCAGGGGTGTGCTTGAACGTGGAATCCGAATGCCACAGGCGGTTGCCCAGCTGAAACATGCGCTGGCGCGACTCCTTGCCCCAGATCTCGCTCCTGGGATTGAGATTGGATACGTCCGCGATCTCCGGAACGACGCGCAACCGATCGTTCGCTCGATGCGTGGCTATGGTGGTTTCAAGCGGCCCGAACAGCCGCGCGAAATCCAGATGTTGCCCAGTGGAGAGTTTCTGCCCGGGAAAGACCAGGACCGCATATCTGTCGAAAGCCGCGCGGATCGCCGCGACGTCGTCCTGCGCGAGCGGTTGCGACAGGTCGACGTCGCCGACCTCGGCTGCAAAATCTTCGGTGACCGGCCAGATTTCTGCCCGCATGACGTCCTCCGCCGGCGCGTGTCGCGGCATGCCGTCCACGCCTTGCACCCGAGCATCGCAGGCGCGCGGGCTCCGTCAAGCGCCTTGTGCGCATGGGCGTTTGGCGTCAGCATCAACTCTGACTAATGCTTGGCGGGCCGCGTCCGGGACTCGGAACGGTACGCTGGCGGGAGTTGGGCCGCGAGAAGACCTACCGCAAATGCTTTCAAAAACCGCCTGGATTGTTCGTCGCCTTACCCGCCAGCTGTGGTTCCGCGCGTCGATATTTGCAGCGCTCGGGGTCGCGACGGCGCTCGTCGCTATTTTCGCGCAACGATACTTCGACTGGACGCCGCCTCGCGAAATCGGCGCCGATACGGTAGAGAGCATCCTCGACATTCTCGCATCGAGCATGCTCGCAGTAACGACATTTTCCCTGAATATAATGGTGTCAGCCTATTCTTCGGCGACATCGAACGTAACGCCGCGTGCGACGCCCCTGCTACGCGAGGACAAGACCACGCAGAATGCGCTCGGCGTTTTTCTCGGCGCTTTTCTGTTCAGCCTGGTCGGCATCGTCGCGCTCGGTACGGGACTCTACGGCGATCGTGGCCGGCTCGTGCTCTTTATCGTAACGCTCGGTGTAATCGGCCTCATCGTCGCCACCATCCTGCGTTGGATTGATCATCTGTCCGGCCTCGGCCGCGTCGGTGAAACGGCGCGCCTGGTCGAGGATGCGACGCGCGATCCGTTGATGACCCGTGCAGCCGACCCCACGTTAGGCGCTCGCGCTTTCGACTTGGAAGCCGTCCCTGCCGACGCCGGGAAAATCCTGTGCGAGGTAGTCGGCTATGTTCAGCATATCGACCTCGACACACTGTCGAACATCGCCGAGGCGCACGCTCTCACGGTATGGATCGTTGCGCCGCCGGGCGCGTTCGTGTTCAGTCAAACGCCGCTTGCTTACGCTCGCGCTGATTCCGGCGACGTCCCGGACGACGACACGCGCCGCGCCGTCGCGCGCGCGTTTTTCATCGCCGACCAGCGCACGTTCGATCAAGACCCGCGCTTCGGCATTATCGTGCTGACCGAAATAGCCTCGCGCGCGCTGTCGCCGGCCGTCAACGATCCGGGCACTGCGATCGGGGTGATCGGGCGTTCGGCGCGCTTGCTGCTCGGTTACGCGAACGCTCCGCGCGACAGAACCAACGACGCCGCTTATCCGCGGCTGCGGATCGCTCCCATCGACGCCGGCGACCTCTTGTCCGACGCATTTGCCCCGATCGCGCGCGACGGCGCCTCGATCGTGGAAGTGCAGATCAGGTTGCAAAAGGCGCTGGCCGCGATTGCACAATCGCGCGATCCCTCCTTTCGCGCCGCAGCGTGCAGCGAGGCGCAGCGCGCGCTCGCACACGCGGAATCGGCCCTTGTCCTCGACAAGGACAAGGAGACGATCCGCCAACTCTGCAAGGCGACGCTGGAGGGCGCCCGCCGCTACTCCGCCGCCTGCACATAGCTCGCCGGATCGTAATTGAGGATCGGCGACAGCCAGCGTTCGACCTCGGATACGCTCATACCTTTGCGTTGCGCGTAGTCCTCGACCTGGTCGCGCTCGACCTTGGCGACGCCGAAGTAATGCGCCTGCGGATGCGAGAAATAGAGCCCGCTCACGGACGATCCGGGCCACATGGCGTAGCTCTCGGTCAGCTTCACGCCGGTGCGCCGCTCCGCCTTGAGAAGATTAAACAGCGTCGCCTTCTCCGTGTGGTCGGGCTGAGCGGGATAGCCGGGCGCGGGCCGAATGCCACGATAGTCTTCGGCCAGCAATTGCTCCGGCGTAAGATTTTCGTCCGGCGTATAGGCCCAGAATTCCTTGCGCACACGCTCGTGCATGCGTTCGGCGAACGCTTCCGCGAAACGGTCTGCGAGCGCCTTGAACATGATCGACCGGTAATCGTCGTTGGCGCGCGAAAACCGCTCGGCGACCTTGTCTTCCTCGACGCCGGCCGTGACGACGAAACCGCCGACGTAATCTGCGCCAGCCCCATGCGGCGCCACAAAGTCGGCAAGCGCCAGATTGGGCCGCCCATCGCGCCGCGACAATTGCTGGCGTAACGTGTGCAACGTCGCGATCCGGTCCGCACGCGATTCGCCGGAATAGAGCGCTATGTCGTCGCCCACCGCATTCGCCGGCCAGAAACCGATCACGGCGCGCGGATTGAGCCAGCGTTCGTCGACGATCTGTTTCAGCATGGCCCGGGCGTCGCCGAAGAGATTGCGCGCCGCCTCGCCCTGCTTTTCGTCCTGCAGGATAGCAGGGTACCGGCCCTTGAGCTCCCAGGTCTGGAAGAACGGCGTCCAGTCGATATAGCGCGCTAGCTCCGCCAGATCGTAGGACGAGAAGACGCGCTCACCGACAAAGAGCGGCCTCGGCGGCGTATAGTCGCCCCAATCCGTCTTTAGCGCGTTCGCCCGCGCCTTGCCGAGCGAGAGCCGTTGCTTGTCCGCTTCAGACCGACGATGGGCGTCGGCGACGCGAGCATATTCCGCGCGCACCTGGTCCACATAGCCGCCACGCGTCTCCTTCGAGATCAACGCCTGCGCGACGCCGACGGCGCGGCTCGCGTCAGTCACGTAGACCGCCTGGCCGCGATGATAGTTCGGATGGATCTTCACCGCCGTATGCACGCGGCTCGTCGTCGCGCCGCCGATCATCAGCGGCAGCTCGAAACCTTCGCGTTCCATCTCGCTCGCGACAAAGCACATTTCATCGAGCGACGGCGTAATCAGGCCGGACAGGCCGATCGCGTCGACCTTCTCTGCGCGCGCCGTCTCCAGAATTCTTTGCGCAGGAACCATGACGCCGAGATCGATGATCTCGAAATTGTTGCAGGCGAGCACGACGCCGACGATGTTCTTGCCGATATCGTGGACATCGCCCTTGACAGTCGCGAGCAATATCTTGCCTGCGCTCGCACGCGCGTCCTTTTCGTCTTCCATGAAGGGCATGAGCCAGGCGACGGCCTGTTTCATCACGCGCGCGGACTTCACGACCTGCGGCAGGAACATCTTGCCGGAGCCGAAGAGATCGCCGACGACATTCATGCCGGCCATCAGCGGCCCTTCGATCACATCGAGCGGGCGCTTCGCTGCGAGCCTCGCTTCCTCCACATCGGCCTCGATATGGTCGGTGATCCCGTTGACGAGCGCATGTTCGAGCCGTTTCTCGACCGGCGCCTGCCGCCAGCTCTCGTCCTTGACCTGCGCCTGCCCTTTTTGCGCTCTGAATCTTTCAGCGATCGCAAGCAGTCGTTCGGTCGCGTCCTTGCGGCGGTTGAGAACGACGTCTTCGCAAGCTTCGCGCAATTCCGGATCGATCTTCTCGTAGACCGCGAGCTGGCCGGCGTTGACGATGCCCATGTCCATGCCCGCCGCAATCGCATGGTAGAGAAACACCGAATGCATCGCCTCGCGCACCGGCTCGTTGCCGCGGAACGAAAAAGACAGGTTCGACACGCCGCCGGAAATATGCACGAGCGGCATACGCGCGCGAATTTCGCGCGCAGCCTCGATGAAGTCGACGCCGTAATTGTCGTGTTCCTCGATGCCGGTCGCGACCGCGAAAATATTCGGATCGAAGATGATATCCTGCGCGCGGAGCCCTACCTCCTCGGTCAGAATCCGGTAGGCGCGCGCGCAGATCGCGATTTTGCGTTCGCGCGTATCGGCCTGTCCCTGCTCGTCGAAAGCCATGACGACGACCGCCGCGCCATGGCGCTTTACGATTTCGGCATGCGCCCTGAATGCATCCTCGCCCTCCTTCAAGGAGATCGAATTGACCACCGCCTTGCCCTGCAGGCACTTCAGGCCCGCTTCGATCACCTCGAATTTCGATGAATCGACCATGACCGGAACGCGCGCGATATCCGGCTCGGCCGCGACGAGGTTCAGGAATTCGACCATCGCCTTCTGCGAATCGAGCAAGCCCTCGTCCATGTTGACGTCGATGATCTGCGCGCCGTTCACGACCTGATCGCGCGCGACGTCGAGCGCGGCGGCATAGTCGCCCGAGGTCACGAGCTTCCGGAATTTCGCCGAGCCCGTGACGTTCGTGCGTTCGCCGACATTGACGAAACGGATGTCGGACGTGAGCGTGAACGGTTCGAGGCCCGACAGGCGCAGGAGCGGCGTTACTTCCGGAATTGTGCGGGGCGCAAGCCCGGCCACCGCCTGCGCGATCGCCGCAATGTGGTCGGGCGTCGTGCCGCAGCAGCCGCCGACGATATTGACGAGGCCGCTCGTCGCGAATTCGCGGATGAGCGACGCCATGTATTCGGGGCTCTCGTCGTAGAGGCCGAACTCGTTCGGCAGGCCGGCGTTCGGATAGGCGCACACCAGAGTATCGGCGACCCGCGAGATGTCGGCGAGATGGGCGCGCATTTCGCGGGCCCCGAGCGCGCAGTTCAATCCGACCGAAAGCGGTCGCGCGTGAGAGATCGAATTCCAGAAAGCTTCCGGCGTCTGGCCGGATAAGGTGCGGCCGGAAAGATCCGTGATCGTGCCGGAAATCATGATCGGCAGACGCTTGCCGGCCTCCGCAAAGGCTTCCTCGATCGCGTAGATCGCGGCCTTCGCGTTGAGCGTGTCGAAGATCGTTTCGACCAGAAGAAGGTCGGCGCCGCCTTCGATCAGGCCGAGCGCGGCCTCCTTGTACGCTTCGCGCAACTCGTCGAACGAGGTCGCGCGAAAACCGGGATTGGATACGTCGGGCGAAATCGAGGCCGTGCGGTTGGTCGGCCCCATGGCCCCGGCGACGAAGCGGGGACGGCCATCGTCCTTTTCCGCAAGACGCGCGGCTTCGCAGGCAAGGCGCGCGCCTTCGCTGTTCAGCTCGCGCGCGAAGGCTTCGAGGCCGTAGTCGGCCTGCGCAATCGTCGTGGACGAAAACGTGTTGGTGGCGCAGATATCGGCGCCCGCCCGAAAATACGCGAGATGAATGTCGCGCACCGCGTCGGGCTTCGTCAGAATCAGAAGATCGTTGTTCCCGCGCAGATCGCGCGGCCAGTCGGCGAAGCGCTGTCCGCGAAAATCGGCCTCGTCCAGCTTCAGCTGCTGGATCATTGTGCCCATGGCGCCGTCGAGAACGAGAATTCGTTCGCGGGCGAGATCGTTCAGGCTTGTCATTATGTCATCCACATTGCCGGTGGCGCGTCACGCCTGCGCCGCCGCCTTCGCGCGCACGCCAAGCAGGTGGCAGGTCGCGTAGACGAGATCGGCGCGGTTCATCGTATAGAAGTGGAAATCGGTCACGCCGCGATCCATCAGATCGAGCGCCTGTTCGGCCGCCACCGCAGCGGCGATGAGCCGGCGCGTCGCGGGATCGTCCTCGAGCCCTTCGAAACGGTCGGCGAGCCATTGCGGGACGCTCGCCCCGGTCTTTTTCGCAAAGCCCGCCGTCTGTTTGAAATTCTGCACGGCCACGATGCCCGGCACGATCGGAATGGTGACGCCTGCCTTCCGCACGCGGTCGAGATAGCGGAAGTAGAGATCGTTCTCGAAGAAGAATTGCGTGATCGCGCGCGTCGCGCCTGCGTCGATCTTCGCCTTCAACGCATCGATATCCTGCTCGAAAGAGGCGCTCTCGGGATGCCGCTCGGGATAGGCGGAGACGGACACTTCGAAATCGCCGATCCCGCGGATCGCGCGCACGAGATCGGTCGATGTCGCATAACCGCCGGGGTGTGCCTGATAGGCCGAACCGAGGCCGCCGCTCGGGTCGCCGCGCAACGCCACGATGTGCCGAACGCCCGCATCCCAATAAGCACGCACGACATCGTCGATTTCCCCGCGCGACGCCGCCACGCAGGTCAGATGCGCAGCAGGCCTGATGTTCGTTTCGCGCACGATGCGCGCGACCGTCGCATGCGTGCGTTCGCGCGTCGAGCCGCCGGCGCCGTAAGTGACGGAAACGAAATTCGGTTGCAGCGGCGCAAGCCGTTCGATCGCCTCCCACAACGCCGTTTCCATTTCCGCCGTCTTCGGCGGAAAGAACTCGAAGGAGACGCCGACGTCGCGACGCGGGCCTCTGCTCAAACGCGCTATATCGTGCATGTCAGGCGAACTCCGTCGCGCCGCGCGGCGCAATATCGGTGACCATCCGTCGATCCTGGGCAAGCCAGATCGATACGGTGAGCTTGTGCTGCGCTCCGCGGGCCGCGCTGAGATCGCGGCGCTCGACGACGTCGAGCCCCGCCTCGCCGAGCAAGCCGGCGATTTCCTCGTGCGAAAATCCCAGACGGCGGTGCGCATGGCGTTCGCGCAGATGTTCTTCTTCATGCGGCGCAAAATCGACGACCATCAGCCTGCCGGCCGCCTTCAGGGCGCGGGACGCCTCGCGCAGCGCACGCGCCGGATCGTCGAGATAGTGCAGAACCTGATGTACGATCGCGAGATCGATGGAATTGCGCTCGATCGGCAGCGCATAGATGTCGCCCTGCCGCAATTGCGCATTGCGTACGCCAGCGCGGTCGAGATTCGCTCTGGCGACCGACAGCATCGCCGGCGACAGATCGACGCCGATGGCGCGGTCGGCGTGGCGCGCAAGCAGCTCCAGCATGCGGCCGGTGCCCGTGCCGCAATCGAGCAGCGCCTGCACGGGGCGCTCGCCGACGATGTCGAGAATGGCGCGTTCGACCTCTGTCTCCGGCGCGTGCATCTTGCGCAACTGGTCCCAGTCGCGCGCGTGCGCCGCAAAATAGCGCGCAGCGTGTTCGGCGCGCTGCTTGCGGATTTCGGCGAGCCGTTCGCGGTCGGCGGCGAGCGACGCGTCGACCGGATCGAGCCGCCCGGCGATCTCGCGCACGATTTCGGCGCCGGGACCCGATTGAGCGGCGGTGAAGAAGGCCCAGGCGCCTTCTCGATGGCGTTGAGCGAGACCGGCTTCGACCAGCAGCTTCAGATGCCGCGAGACGCGGGGCTGCGATTGGCCGAGAATGGCGACGAGTTCGGAAACGGTGAGTTCGCTCTGCGCGATCAGCGCGACGATGCGCAGCCGTGTCTCCTCGCCCGCTGCGGCAAGCGCCGCAAGAGCGGTCTCGAGCGAAATCTGGGTGACGGCCTGATTGCGGGTCGGCATGGCTTGGTCGTCTTCGTTAAAGATATAAAGATATCTTTATACGTAATCGACCAACGTATGCAACCCCCTGCCAGCTAGAGGCCCGGCCGCTGTCCGGCCGGGCCCATCCCGGTCGATCAGCTCTTCTTGCAGGTCGACATGAACTTCTTGCGCGGCTTGCCGTGCAGGCCCTGGCTGTCGGCCTGCTTGGAGCATTCCATGGACTTGGCGGTGCGCTCCTTGCCCTTCATCGGCGTCGCGGCCGGGGCCGTCGTCGTCGGGGCCGCAGCCGTCGGCGCGGCGGGCTTGGCGGCGGGGGCGGCCGGCGCGGCGGTCTGCGCGAGCGCAGGGCCGGCGACGAATGCAGCGAGCGCGGCGGCGATGATGACTTTTTTCATGGGGGAAACCTCCAAATCGGCGACGCGCCGACAGAATACAGAAGATCGCAGATCACATGAACGGCAGATGAGCGCGGCTCAGGCCTGCGGCGTCACGACGGGCTTGCCGATCATTTTTCGGGCGAGCATGGACGCGATCACAGCCGGCGCCTCGGCCAGCTTGTGAACCGAATCCGCGCGCGGCGAAATTTTGCCCTGCGCGGCGAGCTCCATCAGCCGTCGCGTGAGGCGCGGCCCCTCGCCCGCATGGGCGCGCACATGTCCGCCCCAGTCGACGCCCACGAGTGAGGCGCGTTTGAGCAATGCGAGATTGAGCGGCAGTTTCGCGATCTCGCCGGAGGCGAAGCCGATGACGAGGTGCCGTCCGCCCGGGGCGAGCGACCGGAAGGCGGCTTCCGACCATGCCCCGCTGACGGGATCGTAGACAACGTCGAGGCCGCGCCCCTCCAGAGCCTCGGTCAGCGCGTTGCGCCAGTCGGCCTGCGTGTAGTCCACCGCCTTGTGCGCCCCGCGCGCGAGCGCGGCCCGGCGCTTGTCGTCCGACGAAGCCGCCGCCACGACATAGGCGCCCATGCCGCGCGCAACGTCGATCGCCGCCATGCCGACCCCGCCCGACGCGCCGAGAACGAGCACGCTCTCGCCCGCCTCGAGACGTCCGCAATCCTCGAAACCGTAGATCGCCGTGCCGTAATTGATGAGCGCGGCCGCAGCCGCCGTCGGGTCGAAATCCTCGGGCATGATCGCGCAACCGCCGGCCGGCATCAGCGCCTTTTCAGCCAGGCCGCCGCCCATCACGAAGCCCGCGACCCGCTTGCCCATCAGCTCCGCCGGCGCGCCAGCCCCGAGCGCGATGACACGGCCCGCCGCCTCGCTGCCCGGCGTGAAGGGCAGCGGAATTTTCACCTGGTACTTACCCTGCACGTGCAGCCCGTCGACAAAGCCGAGCCCGCAGGCCTCCACCGCGATCAGGACCTGCCCCGGCCCGGGAACGGGATCGGGAACGTCTTCAAGGCGAAGATCCTTCGGACCGGTATAGGCGTGGCAGCGGATGGCGCGCATGGATTTCCTCTCAGGCCTTCATTTGACGGCCGCGATCACATTTTTCCAATGCGTAATACAAAATGCCGGTCGCCAGGAGCCAAGGTCACGGTCATGGTCACGGGACCGGTGACCATTTCCAAGGTCGACCGCAAGGCCGCCGGCATCCGGCCGGGGGACCGCGTCGTTTCTCGGGCTCTCCCGAACGGGACGGTCGTGATCGAACGCGCGCGACCGGCGGGCCTGGTCCCGCCGCTGTAGCGGCCGCCCGAAAGCGCATCGACAGCGCGCTTGCTTTGCTCGACGCACGCAGGATCAGGCTCGACATGAGCACCGATTTACCGCAGGCGCGGCGGAACGCGTTCGAATCCGTCGCCTGACTTCTTTATCGGCGCGCAGGCCGAAATGCTCGGCGCGCCGCTCGTGACGCGGCACGCAACGCGGTACTCCACGTACTTTCCGGAAGTGGAGTTGCTCCGACCGCCGGATTAACGCCTCTCACCTCGAAAATTTCTTGTACTTCAGCCGATGCGGAATGACCGAGTCGATTCCCAGCCGCCGCTTCTTGTCTTCCTCGTAATCCGCGAAATTCCCCTCGAACCATTCGACGTGCGAATCGCCCTCGAAGGCCAGCATGTGCGTGGCGATGCGGTCGAGGAAGAATCGATCGTGCGAGATGATGACGGCGCAGCCGGCGAAATCCGTCAACGCTTCCTCGAGCGCGCGAAGCGTGTCGACGTCTAGGTCGTTGGTCGGTTCGTCGAGCAGCAGCACATTGGCGCCGCTCTTCAGCATCTTGGCGAGATGCACGCGGTTGCGCTCGCCGCCCGAGAGCTGGCCGACTTTCTTCTGCTGGTCGGCGCCCTTGAAGTTGAAGGCCGAGCAATAGGCGCGCGAATTGATCTCGCGCTTGCCGAGATAGATCACCTCGTTGCCGCCCGACACTTCTTCCCACACGGTCTTGCCGGCTTCGAGCGCGTCGCGCGACTGGTCGACATAGCCGAGCTGCACGCTTTCGCCGATCTCGATCGTGCCCGCGTCCGGTTTCTCCTGCCCTGTGATCATGCGGAACAGCGTCGTCTTGCCGGCGCCGTTCGGGCCGATAACGCCGACGATGCCGCCGGGCGGCAGCTTGAAGGAGAGATCGTCGATCAGGAGCTTGTCGCCGAAAGCCTTCGAAAGGCCGCCGAATTCGATGACGTTCTGCCCGAGACGCTCGGCGACGGGAATGATGATCTGCGCGGTCGTCGGCGCCTTGTCGTTCTGCTTGGCGACCAACTCCTCGTAGCGCTGTATTCGGGCCTTGCTCTTGGCTTGCCGCGCCTTCGGCGACGCCGCAATCCACTCGGACTCGGCTTCGAGCGCGCGCTGGCGCGCCTTGTCCTCGCTCGCCTCTTGCGCGAGCCGCTTCTGCTTCTGCCCGAGCCAGCTCGTGTAATTGCCCTCGTAAGGAATGCCTCGGCCGCGGTCGAGTTCGAGAATCCAGCCTGTCACATTGTCGAGGAAGTAGCGGTCGTGGGTCACGATCAGGATCGCGCCGGGATAATTGCGCAAATGCCCTTCCAGCCAGTTCACGGTCTCGGCGTCGAGATGGTTCGTCGGTTCGTCGAGCAGCAGGAGCTCCGGCTGTTCGAGCAGGAGCCGGCACAGCGCGACGCGGCGGCGCTCGCCGCCGGAAAGATTGCCGATGTCGGCGTCGTCGGGCGGGCAATTCAGCGCGTCCATCGCCTGATCGATCTGGCTGTCGAGATCCCACAAGCCCTTGGCCTCGATCTCGTCCTGCAGATCCGTCATCTCGTCGGCCGTCTCGTCCGAATAATTGGCGGCGAGCTCATTGTAGCGGTCGAGGATCGCTTTCTTCTCGGCGACGCCGAGCATGACGTTCTCGCGCACCGTCAGCGAAGCGTCGAGCTGCGGCTCCTGCGGCAGGTAGCCGACGCGCGCGCCCTCGGCGACGAAACCGTCGCCGGCATAATCCTGGTCGATTCCCGCCATGATGCGCAGAAGCGTGGACTTGCCCGCGCCGTTGACGCCGAGCACGCCGATCTTGGCGTCCGGGTAGAAGGAGAGGTGGATATTGTCCAACACCTTCTTGCCGCCGGGATAGGTCTTGGTCAGACCCTGCATGTGATAGATGAACTGGCGCGACATGGATCGATGCGTCTCGAAGAGGAATGGAAAGTCGCGCTGCTTTTAGAACAGGCGAGACGGGAAAGGGAAGCGGATTTGGCGCGCGCGGCGTCTTGCCCCAGCGTCCGCCGCGGTCTTCAAATCGACGCATATGCTATGCAGGACGACATTACGGTTCAGGCGATGAGCGGAGAGGCATTTTGAGCGGCGAACCCGAACGTATCGAACCGACCTTGCCGAGCATCGACGGCCCGATCTACCCGCCGCCGCGCAACGCAACGCCCGCGGCGAAGCCCGCGCCCGTCGCCACGCGCCCGGCCCCGCTGGTATCCGCCAATCCCAGGCCGCCGGCTGGAGCCGACCGCGAGGCCCAAGCCTCGGCCGACCCCGCCCGCACGCCGCGCGCGCAGGGCGTCGCCGTGGCCGCGTCCGCCCAACCGAAGACGCCGCCCGCGCCGCCCGTATTCGTTTCCGACGCCGCCGCACAGCCGGACACGCTCGGCCGCGCCGCGCCGCTCGCCCGCCTGTCCGAACTGATCGCCCATCGCGGTGCGCGGGGGCCGCTGTCGATCGCCCTGCTCGGCGGTCCCGGCTCCGGCAAGACCCACGCGCTCGCCGATGTGGTCGAAGGCGCGAACCTCCTTTCGACCGCCGCCTTGTCCGCGAGCGCCAGTCCGTTCCTGCCGCGGCTCGTCGCGCTGAAGCTCGATGCGGCCGATCTCGGCGAAGAGCCGGAGGCGACAATCGCCGAACGTCTGCACGCGCGTCTGTCGCGCGAATATCCGCAGATCGCGCGGCGTGCGACCGAGGAGGCGACACATGCTTCGGCCGATCCGCGCCAGACCGCCCGTCTGCTTGCAGACAGTCTGGATCAGGCGCGCAAACGTCTCAACGCAGAACGCGTTGCGCGTGACGACGCCGCCAACCGGCGCGCGCGCCTGACTGAAACCGTGCTCTACGAAACGCCGGGATCGCAGATCGACGCCTATGCGCGCGCCAATCGCGGCCGCACCGAAACGTCGCTGCGCGCTTTCGGGTTCAATGCGGCGGATTCGATCGTCGAATACAAGAGCCTCGTTCATTCGTTCGCCGAAAGCGGCGGCGCCGGCAATCGCGTTCTCGCGGGCCTGCGCTCGTTATGGGCCTATCGCGGGCAGAAGAAGCTTATCGTGCTCGCCGTCATCTTTTTCTTGTTCAGCCTGGGGTTCGGCCGCCTCGCCGGCGAACGCGACTGGCTGACGTCGATCGATTCCGTCGACAGCCTGCGGGCTCTGGCGGCTTGGCTTTCGTCGCATATGTCCTGGTTTGCGACCGTCAGCCGTTTGCTTGAGTTCGCCAGCCTGTTCTCTCTCGCCCTGCTCGTGTGGCGCGCCTGGCGCTTCACGCATCCCCTGTGGCGCGGCGCGCAACTGCTCGACTACGACATCGCCGCGCGAAAGGCCGATCTCGAGCGCCAGATCGCTCATCACGCGCAGCGCGTGGACGTTCTCACGCGCGAGGCCGACGCACTCGCCGAACGCGCGGCGGAAGCGGAGAAGCGCGCAGGCGGCCCCGAGCGCGGCGTCCATGTCGCGCCCGCCTTCATGCGCGACGGACCCTCGCGCGTTGGTCAGGCGCGCGCCTATCTGTCCGCGCTCGATGCGCTCGCCTCGGGCGACGCCGCCGAAAGCGGCGGCCCTGCCCCGACGCGCTACGCGATCGCGATCGACTCGTTCGATCACCTGTCGCCGGACAGGGGGCTTGCGACGATGGCCGCAGCCGCCGCCGCGCTGGCGAAACCCGCCTTTGCGCTCGTGACCGCCTTCGACCCGCGTCATTTCGACGGCGTCGCAGGCGCCGCCGCGACGATACAGCGCATCGTCCAGACGCCGTTCACGCTTGCCGCCTCAGACGCGCCGGGCTGGACGGCCTTCGTCGAACAGCTCGCCGGGCGCGCGCAAGCGGCGCACCGCGCCCCGCGCGCGCCGGCGAACGGCTCCACGCTCGACACGCCGCTCGCCGAGCCGGAAACGAAACTGCTCGCCGCGCTCGCACAACTGGCGGGCCCTTCGCCGCGCGGCGTCAATCGCCTCGTCAATCTGTACCGGCTCGCCCGCCGCGACGCGCCAGACGACCTCGCCGCGCTCGCCTTTATGCTCGCGCTCAACATCGGCGGCTCGGACGCGGAGAAGATGGCGGTCGCCCGCGGGCTCTCCTCGGTGGATTCGTTCGCCGCCTTTTCGGCGCCGGACGGCGGTCCGCGCATCGCCGCAGGCTTCGCGGCGGCTGCGATCGCGCAGGGCGGCCCCGTGACGAACGCGTCCGCGCGAAGGGCGAGCGTCGTCGCGCGCATGTGGTCGATTTGAGCGGCGCGTCGGCCGTAACGACACCGACGCGACGCTCGGCGTGAGCGCCGCGCCAACGAAGCTGCCGCGCGCGATATGGGCGCTCGGATTCACGTCCCTTTTGATGGACGTCTCGTCCGAAGCCATTCATGCGCTGCTGCCGCTTTATCTGACAGGCGTGCTAGGTTTGTCGACCGCGACTTTGGGGCTGATCGAAGGCGCGGCCGAGGGACTCACGCAGGCGACCAAGATCTTCTCCGGCGCCTTTTCCGACTGGCTTGGCCGCCGCAAGCTGCCGGCGATGATCGGATACGGTCTCGCCGCATTGACCAAGCCCGCCTTCGCCCTCGCCGTGACGCCTGCGCCGATCGTCGCGGCCCATATCGTGGACCGAATTGGCAAGGGCGTACGCGGCGCACCGCGCGATGCGCTCATCGCTGATCTGACGCCGGAGGGTCAACGCGGCGCCGCCTACGGCCTGAGACAGGCGCTCGACACGATCGGCGGCGTCATCGGGCCGCTTGCGGCGGTCTGGATCATGCTGGCGAGCGGCGACAATTATCGTCTCGTGTTCGGCCTAGCCTGTCTGCCGGCGCTGGCGGCTGTATTGATCCTGTTTCTTTTCGTGCCAGCGGACTCGGCGAGCAACCGGGTCGCCGCCTTCCCGTTGTCCGCCGCCGCCGCGCGCCGATTGCCCGCTGCTTTCTGGACCGTGGTGGCGTTGGGCGCGGGCATGGCGATGGCGCGGATCGCGGAAGCCTTTCTGGTCCTGCGCGCGACTGGTCTCGGGCTCGATGTCGCCTACGCTCCTTCCGTTCTGATCGGCATGAGCGTCGTTTACGGGATGGCCGCCTATCCTGCCGGAGCACTGGCCGACACCGCAGCGCCGCGCGCGCTCGTCGCATTTGCCTTCGTTTCGCTCGCGTTGGCCGAGGCGACGCTGGCGGCTGCGAACGGCCTCCTCGTCGTGTTCGTCGGCATTGCGATCTGGGGCGCGCATATGGCGCTGTCGCAAGGGTTGCTCGCCAAGCTCGTCGCCGACCGCGCGCCGCCTGATCTACGCGGCACGGCGTTCGGCCTTTTCAACCTCGCGAACGCCCTCGGGATTCTCGTCGGCAACGCGGTTTTCGGCGCAATCTGGTCGTCGGCCGGCGCGGCTACGGCCTACGGCTGCGCCGCGGTCTTCGCAGCGCTCGTCGCAGGCCTCACGCTGGCCTCGCCTGAGAAAATCTTTCGCG
Source organism: Hyphomicrobiales bacterium (assembly GCA_028868735.1). Taxonomy (GTDB): domain Bacteria; phylum Pseudomonadota; class Alphaproteobacteria; order Rhizobiales; family Beijerinckiaceae; genus JAJXWB01. The sequence continues at coordinate 40,761 of JAGWTW010000013.1, forward strand.
AACCCGCCGCCTGACGCAAGGACGTGCGCGCTTCGTTAAGCAGCGTGGACCAGGACTGACGAACCCTGGAGCGTGAAATGCCTTCGTTTGCGTCCGTTCTCGCCGATGTCGAAACGAAATGTCTACGGCGCGACGATAGTTGCGCGATAGACGCGCCCTTCCGCAGCGTCGGCGTTTGCCCCATCGCGGGTAAACCGGTTTTCGCGGGCACAACCGACATCGCCAGAGCGTACGGCGCGGAAAAGGCGGTCGAAGAGGCCGAGCGCGCCGCGTCGGATCGGATCGCGCTTCTCAGGGAAGTAAACGCCGCGAGCCGGAGCGCTGCCGACCTCCGCGCTTTGCGTCGCCGCATTGCGCGCCAACTGCACCCCGACGGGCGTCGCGGCGCCAGCGATTGCGGCGCGCTCGCCGAAATCAACGCGGCCATCGACGCGGCGCTGAAAACCATCCGTGACGACTAGCCCTCCAGACTTTGCAATGTAGCTTCGAACGATGGCGCAAGGGCAAGCGCAATCGACGCGACGGCGGCAATGTCGTCGATATGCGCAAAAGGCAAATGCGCGGGGCCGTCGCCCCCGTCGCTCACCAGCGCGACGATTTGCGGGTCGTCCGGCCACAGCGGCGGCTTGCCGTTGCCGGCGCGAAAGACCTCGATCTTCAGGAAAGGCGCACGCTTGTATCCTTCCACGAGCACGAGATCGACTGGCGCGAGCATGTCGAGCAAGGCGGCGAGCGGCGGCTCTCCATCCCTGCGCAATTCTCGCACAAGCGACAGCCGTTGCGGCGACCCCAGAAGCGTTTCGCGGGCGCCGGCGGCGCGATGGCGCGATGTGTCCTTGCCATTTGCTTCCGGATCGGTCGCGTGATGGCTGTGCTTGATGGTGGAAACCGATACGCCGCGCCGCGTCAGCTCCGGGATCAGCCGCGAAATCAATGTCGTCTTGCCGGCGCCGCTCCACCCGGCGAACCCGATCACGCGCATGTTTTCGCCTTTTGCCCTCACGCCCGCCCTGCTGTATTTAAGGAGAATAACAAGCAGGCGCCATGGCAGCTGACGACAGTCATACCCTCGACTTGCGCGGATTGAAATGTCCGCTGCCGGTACTGCGCGCGCGAAAAGCGCTGGAGCGCATGACGCCGCGCGATGTGCTCGTCGTCGAATGCACCGATCCCATGGCGGCGATCGACATCCCGCATTTCGTCACGGAGGCCGGCCATCGCCTCGAAGGTCAAGTCACGGCCGGCGACGTGCTCGTCTTTCACATCAGAAAGGCGGCGCAATGAGTGCGAGCCGTCTTGCGGCCATCGTATTCGATCGCGACGAGGAACCCGACGTCGTCCTGCGCGCATTCATTGCGCGCGCCCTGGCGGCTGGCGGCCGCGTCTCCGGTCTCGTACAAGAAAGGATCGAGAACAGCGACGACGAACACGACGTCTGCCTGCGCGATCTCGACACGAACGCAACGCTGCCGATCATGCAGAATCTGGGTCCGGGGGCCGAGGGTTGCCGCGTCGATCCCGCAGCGATAGCCGGCGCCGCAGCCATGCTCGAGCGCGCGCGGGCGAATCGGCCCGATCTCGTCGTCGTCAACAGGTTCGGGCGTCTTGAAAGCGAGGGCGGCGGCCTCATCGAGGAGATCGGCCGCGCGGTGGCGGACGGCGACGCGCTCGTGGTCTGCGTGCCGCTGCGTTATCTCGACGCCTGGAACGCCTTCGCAGGCGGCTTCGATACGAAGGTCGGTGTCGAACCCGCGCGACTCGAAGCTTGGTGGGCTGCGCTGCAGCGCTCAGGCGCTCACGTCTGACTCGCGGAGTATGCGTTCGGCCTGCGCCAGATCGGCTGGCGTATTGATGTTGAAGAAAGGATCGAACGGCGCGATCGGCCACCACGCATCGACCGGCGCAAGGCGTGCGCCGAATCGGCCGACGCTGCGCTCTTGCCCTTCGATGAGCGTGCGCGCGATCTCGTCCGCGACATCTACCGGCCATAGCGCGACCGTATGATGCCGGCGGTCGCCGGTGACGGCCACCGCCATCCGCGCTTTCCCCTCAATTCGCGCGGACGCGAGAGAGACGACGAGATCGCGCGGCGCGAACGGCGTATCGACCGGCAAGGTGACGACCCATTCGAATCCGCGTTCGCGCGCGTAGACGAGGCCTGCGTGCACGCCCGCGAGCGGACCGCGCGACCCTTCGATTTTGTCCTCCAGGACGTCTGTATCGAAACCCGTCCAGCGCGCGGGATCGCCGTTGGCGCTGACCGCGACGGCGGCGCATTGCGCGCGAAGCCGCCTGAGCGCGTGAGACGCCAGAGGCTGGCCGCCGAGCATGACGAAAGCCTTGTCGCCGCCCATACGCAGCGCTTGTCCGCCTGCGAGCACGAGCCCGAAAATGCGATCGGAATTGATCATGCCGGCAGGCTACGCGCGCAGTGCGACCGCGTAAACGCGCTCAAAATTTCACCCACACGCCCGTGACGACCCCCCTTTCGCGCGCCGCATTGACGCCGCGCAGCGAGCCGAGCACGCCCAGCTGCAGCGCGACATTGCTGGTGATGTCGACAAGCGCGCTCGCCTGAACCTTTTGCTGCAGCATGAAATGCTGGCCGAGCGCGCCCGGCGTGATCTCGGTGAAGGATTGCAGCATGATCGTCACGAAATCGATCGGCCGCAGCGCGTAGGTCATGTCGAACCGCAATTGGGGCCCGAGCGGGCCTCCCGTGCGAAAGCCGATCTGCGCATCGAAATAGCCGGACATGTCCAGCATTTCGAAATTGCGCCCGTAGAGCAAACGCGCGTCGATCTGCGCACGGCGGCCCATGTCGACATAGGGTTGCGAAGTTACGCCGCCTGCGGCGTAACGCGCCGTCGCTTGAAACGAGATGATCTCGTCGGTCCATTCCACCAGCGCGATGCGGGCGCCGACTTCCGCGGCGCCGACGCGCGACAGCGTGGAGGTCGGCAGCGGACCGAAATAATTCGACGGACGCGCTTCCGGCGCTCGAAACGTAAACCACGAGGGCGAGCCTATGACGGTCAACCAGTCGGTGAGGCCATATTCGGCATAGGTCGTCAGTTCGAATTTCCGCCAGGCCGGGATCGGCCCCAACCGGCCATAGCCGTCGTAGGCGCGGGTCGACCCGGAAAAGGCCAGCTGCGAGATGATTTGGCCCTCTTCCGGCGGCTGCATGAATGCGCCAGCGGCCGCCGGAGCGGACAAGACAAGCGCCAAAACGAGGCCGAACCAACGCAACATGCTGAAATCGAGACTAAATTCAGGCTCGCCAGCATAGGCTTTACGGCGGAATTGTCGATGGCGCTGTTTCTGCGCCCTTCGAAGGGCGCTGGTTCGGGGTCATTTCGCAGTCGCCTCGGCCATGGCGGGCGCCTCGAAAGTGCGCCCCTTGTAGACGACCTTTCGCAGCTGGAGACCGCCTTTCGGCGTGAAGGCGTCGTCGCGGAGCGAGAACTCGCCCTTGTCGAGCCTCAGTCCGAGCAGCGCATAAGCGCCGATCATCATGCGCGCGGCCGAGCCCGTGTACCACGCCCAGCCGCCGCGGCCTTCGTAGCCCGGCCCCTGATAGACGTCGGCCGGCTGCTGATGCGGCGGCAGTCCGTACATGTCGGCGGCTTCGGGCGTGGCGTATTTGGAAAGCGGCGAGATCGCCTTCCAGATTTCGAACGCGCGTGCGTACAGCCGCTCGGCCTCGCTGCGGTCGCCCTTCGCGGCCGCGGTCTCGGCAAGCTTGACGAGCGCGTCCACGAACCAGGAGGAACCATGCGAATATTGCCCGCCGTTTTCGCGCACGCCCGGCGGATATTCGGCCGAGCGCCCGGGGAACGGATCCGACTGCTCGTCGTAATGCGGCGTCACCAGCAACACGCGATCCGGCCGCGCGAGCAAGGCAAGCGCATTCTCCACGACTTCCACGCCGCGTGAAAAATCGACCGCGCCGGACAGCACCGGCCACGACGACACCATAGCGCTCATGTGCGTGACTTCGTGTCCATTGTCGGCATAGGCGCGCAGATAACGGTCGCCGCGCCAGCATTTGTCGAGCGCGGCGCGCAGCTTTTCGGCTTCGGCTCGATAGCGCGCGGCGAATTTGCGCCGTCCGCGCCTGTCGCACAGCTTCGCGAAGTCGACGAGTATTCCATGCAAGAAGAAACCGACCCACACGCTTTCGCCGCGCCCCTCGAAGCCGATGAGGTTCATGCCGTCGTCCCAGTCGCCCGAACCCATCAGCGGCAGCCCGTTGCGGCCCATGCGCTCCAGCGTCCATTCGATGGCGATGCGGCAATGGTCGAACAATTTCGCCTGTTCGCGCGAGGGCAGCGGCACGTTGGCCGCGCCTTCCTGTCCATGCGGCACGGGATCGCCGTCGATGAACGGCACTTCGGTGTCGAGCACCGCCTCGTCGCCGGTCGCCTCGACGTAACGCAGCGTGACAAACGGCAGCCAGAGATGCGGATCGGACGCGATCGTGCGGTCGGCGAGGCCCGTGCCGCCGCCCGGCGCCGTATGCCACCATTTGACGGCGTCGCCCTCGATGAACTGCCGTCCGGCGTGCAGGAGGATCTGTCGGCGCGACAGTTCCGGCGCGAGGAACACGAGCGGCAGCACATCCTGCAACTGGTCGCGATAGCCGGTTGCGCCCGAACGCTGCGCGGGTCCGGTGCGGCCCCAAAGCCGCGAGGCCAGCAATTGATACGGCAGCCAGTCGTTCACCAACCGGTCGAACTCCGGCTGGTTCGTCTCGATGCGAAGCACGCCGAGCGTCGTATCCCAGAACGACTTCGTCTCATCGAGCGCGCGAACGCCCCATTCGACGTCGGACGCGGCCTCCGCAAAATGTCTCGCATCTTCGAGCGTTCCGGTCTGGCCGAGCACGAAGCTGATCGTCGTCTCGCTATTGGCTTTCACCTCGACGGGGCCTGCGAAAGCAGCGACCGAGCGCTGGCGGCGATCGGAGCCGATCTCGGGATGTCCGTGCTCGACCATGTAGGGAAGACGCGTCGGCTTGATGCGCGGCCCGAACGCCCGGCGACGCGCCGTCTCCGCGAATTCCGCGGCCATCGACGTCGCCGCGAACGCCCATCCTTTCACGAATACGTTTTTCGGATTGCGGAAATAGACCGCACGGCCGTTCGCATCGACCTGCGACTGGATCGCGTTCTGACTTTCGATCGGCGTTTCGTCGAGCACCATTTCAGCGATCGGCGCCACGGTGAACATGCGGTCGCCGCCGGTCTTGTTGGCGATGCGCAGAAGCTTTACCTCGCAGGTTCGGCCGGGCGGCGTGAACACGGTCATTTCGAAATCGAGGTCGTCGCGCTTGCGGCGATAGACGACATAACCGAGCCCGAAGGTCGCGTCATAGGCGCCGTCCATGCGGCGCAGCGGAAGGAAGGTCGCGCAATCCGTATCCCCGCTCGACATATCGCGCACATAGATCGCTTGCGCGGCAGGCCCCGCGCGGCCTTCGCCCATGCGGAACGGCGTCAACGAATTCTGTCGCGCGTTCACAGAGAACGAGAAGATGTCGCCGTCATTGGTGAGCACCGCGCCCTGCCCGAAGGAATTGGCGATGACATGGGCGAGCGGGCGCGACGTCCCCGGCCGCACCTCGAGCGCGCGGCCGTCCGGCGCGAAGGCGAAGCCCGCGTCAGCCTTCGCCGGCGCCGGCAGGAGGCTGCGTTGTCGCTCGGCGATGCGCGCGACCGCCGCCGCATCGGGCGCGGCCTGATCGAGATGGCGCGCAATCGTCGCAATCGCCGCATCGAAATTCGCGGCCCAACCGTCGACGAACACGATCTCGGTCGTGCTTTCCGGCGCGATCCGCGCTTCGAAACACAGGCTCGCGCAAGGCTCGAAACTGAAGAGCAGCCCCTCGTCGTCGACGCTGCGCATCCCAGCCGCGCCCGTCAGCGTCGCCGGATCCGCGGACGTACCGAGACCGAAGAACCGCGATTTCATGTCCTCGTAGCCGACGAGCCTGATATCGCCCGTCTCGCCGGCGCCCGCCGCGTGAAAGCCGACCTCGTGCGACATGCGCCGCTGCGACTGTTTCGCGCGCTCGGTCTTCAGGAGTCTGTTCTGCGCGATGATGGCCGCCGGTTCGCGCAGGAACCAGGTGCCGACGTGGATCGCGTTATAGGCGGCGTCGCGCCGCTCCACGCCCGTCTCGTTCATCACCCATTCGCGCAGCGACGCGACTGTCAGCCGCCGCGCGCGCCGCTCGAGATTGACGAGCTTCACGCGTGTGACTTCGACGCATTCGCCTTCGACCACTTCGATCGTCGCCTCAACGCGAATGCCGTTTCGGGCGCGCGAGAGGAACAATTGCGTCGGTGACAGCCGTTGCAGGCGCGTTTCGTCGCCGCCCGGACACGGCGCATTGCCGAGCGACCAGAGTTCGCCGTCGCCCTCGCGAAAGTAGATGAATTTGCCGCGCGGCTGCGCAGGATCGTCGGGCGTACGCGTGATGTCGATCTGCGGGCCGCCGCGCGCAGCGCGTTCGATCACGCTGACGCCCTGCCCGTCGTCGTACCAATAGCTCGACATATAACCGTTGGTGAGCATGTAAGGTTTGGCGCCGAACAGCCCGGCTATGCCCGTCCCCTCCGTGGCGCTACGGCGGTTGGCGGCCGAAAGGCGCCGCAGCACGAGCGAGGCGAGCACGATGGCGACGATGGTCGCAACGATCATGTAACCTAGCAGCAGCGAGACGGTCGGCTGCGTCGCGCCATGCAGCTTCTCTGCGCCGGTCCAGGCCTTGTCCCAGTCGGCGCCCTTGGGGATGTAGAACGGCAGCAGCAGCGGCGCCCAGGTGCCGAAGCGGCGAAGGCCTTCCGGAATCGCGCGGCTCACCTGCGCCTTGCCGAGAAAACGCGCGGACCATTCGTCGAGCGCGTCGCCGCCCACGAACGAGAGATTGACGAGCGTCGCGACCCTTAGACCCATGTGGTCGAACCAGATCAGGACGCGCAGCCAGTCGTAGGCGAGCAACGCCGTGAAGATCGACAGGCTCCAGGCGACGAAGTCCTGGTGGGGCTGCGTGAGTTGAACGAGGGTCGCGACGCCCGTACGCACGAGACCGTCCTGATTGTACCAGGCAGGATCCGGCACCGCCTTCAGGAATGTGTAGATGATCGGGGCCATCCACAGGCCCCAGCGCAGAACGAGAATGGCGTTGTCGACGAGCGCGCGCACGCCTTCTTCGCTGAAGAGCGCGCGCAATGGCTTCAGATCGCGCTTCACCGCCGCGGTGAGAAAGAACAGGTTGATGGAGAACAGCGGCGCGGCGAAAATCCACTGAATCACGCCCGACAGCGATTCCAGATAGAACAGCTTTACGGCGCCCTGCACGGGACCGAGGCTCGTGTGGCCCCATTTCTGGAACAGCGGAGTCACGCCATAGTCGACGATTTGCTTGCCCCAGTGTGGATAGAAGATCGCCGTATAGGCGTAGAACTTGTCCTGCACCGTCTCGAGTTGCAGCGTGTCGAAGTACCAGCCGAGCGCGCCGCCGACGACGCCGCCGAGCACCGCGCCGAACAGGTAGATGCGCCAGCTCGATAAATGCCGCCTGCGGCCTGTCAGAAGCGGCACGATGTCCGCAGCGAGATCGACGCCCGCATAAGCGGCCGCGCCCGTGATCAGCCCGAACAGAAAGCGGTTGCCGCCCGACCACGCTGCGACATTGGCCTCAGCCGCGTACCATACAGCGGCGCCGATCACGATGCCGCGGATGAAATTCAGCGGGCGGCGGTATTCGCGCGCGAGACGCCGTGAGAACGGCGGCGTCGAATCCGTGCTCTCCATGATGGTGCGGCCGAGCGGATAGAACAGCGCACCCAGGATGGCGGCGCCGACGGCGCCGCTCGCTGCGAACGCATCCCACAGCGTCGCGTTCTGTGTCACGGCGCCGACTGCGCCGACGAGACCCATGAAGAGGAAGCCATAAACCGCGCCTTTGCCGGCGCCCGAGCGCCAAGGCTTGCGTATGGCGGGTTCGATCGGCGGAGATCCGTGCAGAAGATCAGCGATCGTCTGCGTGACGAGATAGGTCTCGCCCCAGAGGCCCGCCTGCGCGAGCGCCGCCATGACCGCAGTATAGACGACGCCGAGCGCCGGCGGCAGCGATTGCGCAAATTCGAGCGAGCCGTAGGAGGCGATGATCGGCGTGAAGGCGGCGTAGGCCGCCGCGCCGAACAGCATGGCGTGCAGCTTCAGATCGGTCTGTGGACGACGTCCGAGCGCGATCGAGGCGCCTGCGATGATCGCTTCGTTGAAGAGGAAGAGGAAGAACACGCGGCCTATCGCGGCGATCCAGAAATAGTCGACCGGCGCGCCGAGCACGATGATGCGGCCGAGATCGGCCGGCAGGTTCGAGCCGAGGCCGATGACGATGCAGAACAGAAAGGGAATGAGCGCGAGCGAGATCGAAGCCGAGCGGCTCGGCCGCGCGCCCGAATAGGCCATGATGATGAGGATCGAGACGAGATAGAGCCCCGCCGCGCAGGAGGCGCCGACCGGCGTAAATGCGAACAGGCTGCGCCAGTCGGGCGGCGCCTGCCACAAAACGGAAGATGGATTGCACAAAAATCCGTAGACGAAGACGACGAACCCGTCGAACAGCGCGATCGATCCCGACGCCGCCGCCGAACGCCGCTGCGGCGAGAGCGCAGCGAGCGAAAAGCCCGCCGCGACGCCGGCGAGCGCTGCGGCCGCGACGCCGCTCATGCCGGCCGCGCCGATGGCGAGGAAGACGAGCGCGACGCCGGCCAGCACCGAGAGAAAATGCGGAATGTGCCGATCCGGCGCGTTTGCTGCCCAGTTCATCAGGTTCCCAAGGTGATGGCGTCGTCGCCGGCCGCGGATCTATGTGCGCGACGCGCCCGCCCTGCGACGCCGCCTGTCTGGACCGGCACCATAAAGGCCCCGCCGATTCGCTGAAATCATGGATTTCCGGAGCCCCCACAGGAAAAAGCCGCCCGAAGCCGGCTTTTCGCTGCGCTGGGCCGGATCAGCCGGCTGCGATCTCGTTGATCTGCATGAGCGGCGCGATTTTCGTATAGTTCGGGATGTCGGCCATGATCTGGGGGCCGTGCTTGGCCATCGCCTTCTGGAAGTCCTCGATCGACGGAAACACCAGATGCGCCACGGCGTGGAACGCCGGCTTGCCGCCGCCGCCGTCGGCGAGTCCCTTGTCGAACTGCGCGCTGGTCATGCCCTCAGGCTTCAGCTTGTCGCAGACAAGCTTGTAGTGGTTCTTGAAGTAATACTCGTGGTTGAAGCTTTCGGGGCCGCTTGTCGGATACAGGACCGAAACGCGGATCATCTTTCCTCTCCATCGCTTGCGTCCGTTGAGTCGGACGTCGTCGACACGCTCGCCCGTATG
>JAGWTW010000203.1 GCA_028868735.1 Hyphomicrobiales bacterium
GAAGGCCTCTGGAACCTGTTCCTGCCGGGCGACCACGGCGCCGGCCTCACCAATCTCGAATACGCGCCGCTCGCCGAACTCATGGGCCGCGTCGACTGGTCGAGCGAGGTTTTCAATTGCTCGGCCCCCGACACCGGCAATATGGAAGTTCTGACCCTCTACGGTTCGCCGGAGCAGAAGAAGCAATGGCTCGAGCCGCTCATGAACGGCGAGATCCGCTCCGGCTTCTCGATGACCGAGCCGGAAGTGGCTTCCTCCGACGCCACCAACATCCAGTGCACGATCAAGCGTGACGGCGATCACTACGTCGTCAACGGCCGCAAGTGGTTCACTTCGGGCGCCATGAACGAGGATTGCAAGATCCTCATCGTGATGGGCAAGACCGATCCCGACAATCCCAACAAGCACCAGCAGCAGTCGATGATCCTCGTGCCGAAGGACACGCCCGGCGTCAGGATTATCCGCGACATGAAGGTCTACGGCTACGATCACGCGCCGGTCGGCCACCCCGAAATCGTCTACGACAACGTGCGCGTGCCCGTCGCCAACATGCTGCTCGGCGAAGGCCGCGGCTTCGAGATCGCGCAAGGCCGCCTCGGCCCGGGCCGCATCCATCATTGCATGCGCACCATCGGCGTCGCTGAGGCCGCGCTCGAAAAGATGGTGAAACGCCTGCAAAGCCGCGTCGCATTCGGTAAGAAAGTGTCGGAACAATCCGTGTGGGAGCAGCGCATCGCCGCCGCGCGCACGGATATCGAGATGACGCGCCTGTTGTGCCTCAAGGCCGCCGACATGATGGACAAGGTCGGTAACAAGCAGGCCAAGCTCGAGATCGCCATGATCAAGGTCGCTGCGCCGAATATGGCGCTGCGCATCATCGACGATGCGATTCAGGCGCACGGCGGCGGCGGCGTCACGACCGACTTTGGCCTCGCGAAATCCTACGCAGGCATTCGCACTTTGCGTCTCGCGGACGGGCCGGACGAAGTCCACAACCGCCAGATCGCCCTGATGGAAATGCGCAAGTACTCCAACCGGGAGCACAAGGCCTGATGGCTGGCGAGGGCGGCTCTCCCGACGACGTCTTCGGCGGGGTGAAGCCTGTCGAGGAGCGCCATCGCTTCGACGAGGCGCGCCTTGCGAGCTGGATGAAGGAAAACGTCAGCGGCTTTCAGGGACTGCTGACCGTTTCCCAATTCAAAGGCGGACAGTCCAATCCGAGTTTCCGACTGGACACGCCCAGCCATTCCTACGTCATGCGCCGCAAGCCGCTCGGCAAGCTGCTGCCGTCGGCGCATGCGGTCGATCGCGAATTCAAGGTGATCTCGGGGCTTCATCCCACGGGATTTCCCGTCGCGAAACCATGGGCGCTCTGCACCGACAACGATGTGCTAGGGTCGTTCTTCTACATCATGGACAATGTGGAAGGCCGCATCTTCTGGAACGGCACGCTGCCGCAATCGAGTCCGGCGGAGCGCGGCGCGATCTACGAGGCGGAGATTTCGACGCTCGCGCGCCTGCACCAGATCGATCCTGCCGCGGTCGGGCTCTCTGATTTCGGCAAGCCTGGCAATTATTTCTCGCGCCAGATCGACCGCTGGACGAAGCAATACAAGGCTTCGGAAACGCGCCACATCGAAGTCGTCGAGAAGCTGATCGAATGGTTGCCACGCACGGTCCCGACGCAGGAGCGTGTTTCGATCGTCCATGGCGACTATCGCATCGACAACATGATCTTCGCAGCGCGCGAGCCCCGCGTCGCCGCGGTGCTCGATTGGGAATTGTCGACGCTGGGCGATCCCCTCGCCGATTTCACCTATTTCCTTTCGCATTGGGTGATGCCGCCGGAAGGCCGCAGCGGACTCTCGGGACTCGATCTCGAGTCGCTAGGCATTCCCAGCATGGAGGAGGCGGTCGCGCTCTATTGCCGGTTGACGAACAGGGCCGGTCTGCCAGACCTCAACTGGTACTTCGCCTACAATATGTTCCGCCTCTCGTGCATCACGCAAGGCATCGCCGGCCGCGTGCGCGACGGCACGGCGGCGAGCGCGCGCGCGATGGAGGCGGGCGCGCGCACCGAGCCGCTCGCGACTGCTGCCTGGGGCTTCGCTCAGAAGGCGGGGGCATAGGCGGCCTGAACGTTCCAATGCAGCGCATGCAAGGCGCGGGCGCCCGATTTCCGACGATCTGCGCCAGCAAGGAGCAATCATCTCTTGCCGAGATGACGAGAAAAAAGGGAGGCGCACGCCCCCCCCGATAAATTTCTGGAGGAAACCGAATGGAACTCTTCGATCTCAGCGGCAAGTCCGCGATCATCACCGGCTCCTCGCGCGGCATCGGGCGGGCGATCGCCGAACGCATGGCCGAGCATGGCGCGCGCGTGGTCATTTCCTCCCGCAAGG
>JAGWTW010000204.1 GCA_028868735.1 Hyphomicrobiales bacterium
GGCGTGGCCCTACGATCGTGGCAAGACGTCATGCAAGTACGGCTTCATGATCCGTCCTGTGACGCCACGTTCGGCGCACATGAGATCGAGCAGATTTGCCTCGAGCGCCGTGTGCGCGCGGTTCACGGTCGACGGATCGAAAAGCGTACCAAGCGCTCGCTCGATCTTTCGCCAATCTCCGCCCGAGATATGGGTCAGGACATTGCCGATGTGCGGATGGACGCGGAAGGCGACTAACATTCGGAACGCGAGCCCGTCAGCCGCGACGCTTACGCAGCGTTCCTTGTTTCGAATGGAGTGCGCTCTGCGAATTGACGACCCCGCGAAGGTTGCTTCCGCTGCGGCGGGCAATTTGGTCGAGGGATCGAAGGCGGTTGAGTGAAACATCGCCGTACCTCTGATTTGTCGGTAATGATATAGGAGATATATATCTTTTGCAATTGACAAGGGGGCCTTGGGGCCGTGCGCCCTTGACAAAAAGTTAGTAATCACTAGCTCACTAAGTGAAATGGAAGAACAACGAAGCGCACACGATTGCCGGCGGAGGCGCGCAAGTCTGAAATCGTCGACTACGCGCTGAAGCTCGCGGGCAAAGTCGGCCCCGAGCGGCTCACTACGGAAATGATCGCGCGGGAGATCGGGATAACGCAGCCGGCGATCTTTCGTCACTTCGCGAAGAAGGAGGAAATCTGGAGCGCGGTCGGAGTTCGGCTCGGCGAAAAGTTCGGCGCGGCCTGGCGGGCGGCGCCGACGGACGGGGCGTCGCCTGCAGACGCCATCAAGGCGCTGGCCATGGCGCAGATCGGCGCTATCCGCACGACGCCGGGGCTCATCGATATTCTCTTCTCGCGCGAGCTGCACGTGGGCAACAAGGCGTTGCGCTCGGCGATCAACAGCAGCCAGCGCGCGTTTCATGCCCTGCTCTCAGAAAGCTTGCGGATGGGCGCGAAGAGGGGTGAATTCAGGGCGGACCTCGATCCCTCCGATGCGGCTTTTCTCGTCATCAGCGTCATCCAGAGCCTCGCGCTGCGCTGGTCGCTCGCCGGAAGGACATTCGACCTGACGTCCGAGGCGGCGCGGCTTCTGGACGCCCAGATCGTCGGCTTCGCCTCTCACAGGACATGAAATGCGCAAGAGTGTCTGTGTTTTCGTAATTCTCGCTCTTGTTGCGACCGCAATTGTCGGCGCCGCCTACTTCGTCCGCAGCAGGCCGCTTGCGCTGAAGGTCGCGCAGGTGGAGGAAAGCGTCCCGATCCGCGTGTTCGGGCTCGGCACCGTCGAGGCGCGGGTTGTCTCCAAGGCGAGTTTCGACGTCGGAGCCATGATCGTCGAATTCGCCGCCGATCACGGCAATCACGTGAAAAAGGGCGATGAGCTCGCCAGGCTCGTCTCCACGGAGCAGGAGGCCAAGGTCGCGCGCGCCAAGGCCGCCTCACGAAGCGCGGAAGCGGCGACCTTGAAAGCGCAGACAAATGTCGAAAAGGCGCGCGCCGTGCTGGCGCAGCGGCGGGAAGCCAATCGCCGCAAGCAGGCGCTCGTCGGCCGCAGCGTTGTTTCCGAACAGACGGCGGAAGAGGCGCAGCGCGACGAAGACGTCGCCAAGGCGGATCTCGCGGTCGCCGAAAGCGACGTCGAGGTTGCAAAGGCGCAACTCGCGGATGCGTCTGCGCAATACGACTACGAGCGAACGATCCTGTCCCGGCATGTGCTCGTCGCGCCGTTCGACGCCGTCGTCGTCGATCGTCTGCGTGAACTCGGAACGGTGATCAAGGCCGGCGATCCCGTGTTCACGCTTATGGAGAACGGCTCGGGCTGGGTGCTCGCCTCTGTCGACGAATCTCGAGCCGGACCGATCGCATTCGGCCAGCGCGCCCAGGTCCGCTTGCGATCGCGCCCGCGCGAAACTTTCGAGGCCAGGGTGGTGCGCATTGGCATCGAGAGCGATCGCGTCAGCGAAGAGCGGCGCGTGTACGTCAAATGCGACCGCTGTCCGGAGAGCTTTCATCTCGGCGAGCAGGCGGAGGCGCTGATCGACATCACGAAGCTCCCAAGCGCCTTGATGATTCCGGAAACTGCGGTTCAAGGCTTCGACGGTCGCAGGGGCGCAGTCTGGACGATTGCGAACGGCAGGCTGGAGCGGCGGCGCGTGGATTTCGGCCTTCGAACGGACGACGCACACCTCGAATACGCGGGAGGTCTTGCCGAGGGCGCGCAGATCGTTGTCGAACCCGTGCCGGAAGGCTCGGAAGGCCGCGCCGCGGAGCCGCTCTAATGAACCTCGCCTATCGCGACGTCCGGCATAATCTTGGCCGCTTTCTGCTCACGTGCCTCGGCCTCGGCCTCCTGCTCGGCGTCGTGCTCGCCATGATCGGCAACTATCGCGGCCTGGTGATCGAGGCG
>JAGWTW010000205.1 GCA_028868735.1 Hyphomicrobiales bacterium
AGACGATGCGCGCGAAGCAGTTCAACGATATTCTCGCCAGGGTGAAGGACACCGAGCACGAACACGTCGTCAACGAAGTCGTGCTGCGTTCGCAGGCGCAGGCCGAATATACCGCCCAGAACTACGGGCATTTCGGTCTCAACCTTCGCCGCTACGCGCATTTCACGTCGCCGATCCGCCGCTACGCCGACCTCGTCGTTCATCGCGCGCTCGTGCGCGCGCTGCATCTGGGACCCGGCGGCCTGCCCGATACCGGCCTCGACGAACTCTCCGAAATCGCCGCGCGCATTTCCGCCGCCGAACGCCGCGCCATGGCGGCCGAACGCGAAACCATCGACCGCCTGATCGCGGGCTTCCTCGCCGACCAGATCGGCGCGAGCTTCACGGCCAAAGTCTCGGGCGTCACGCGCTCCGGCCTGTTCGTGAAACTGAGCGAAACCGGCGCCGACGGCTTCGTGCCGGCCTCGACCATCGGCGACGAATATTTCCGGCACGACGAAGCGCACGCCGCATTGATCGGCTCGCGGTCCGGCAGGGCCTACAGGCTCGGCGATTCCGTGGACGTCCGTCTGCTGGAAGTCGCCCCGCTCGCCGGCGCGCTGCGTTTCGAGATCCTGAGCGAAGGCCGTTCCATGCGCGGCGCCGGCCTGCGCGCGAAGAAGCTGAAAGGCGCCCGCGACAAAGCGTCCTCTTCCCGCAAGCCGTCCGGGGGATACAAGGGTCGTCGCAAGTGACCGACGGGGACAAGCAGATGACGGCAGCCATCCAATCGGCCGACGCACGCCGCGACGTGTGGCGCGCGATGCGGCGCGGCTTCATGGGCCGCTGCCCCGCCTGCGGCGAAGGCAAGTTGTTTGCGTCCTATCTCAAGGTCGCGGACGCCTGCCCCGTGTGCGGCGAGGAATTGCATCATCACCGCGCCGACGACGCCCCGCCCTATTTCACCATCTTCATCGTCGGCCATTTCGTCGTCGCCGCGCTGCTCGCCTTCGACGAATTCTGGCCCGACGCGCCGCTCTGGCTGCACGCGGTCTTGTGGACGAGCTTCATCGTGCTGGCCTCCCTCTGGCTGCTGCCGCTCGTGAAGGGCGCTCTCGTCGGCTTCCAGTGGGCTCTGCGCATGCACGGTTTCGGCGGCGCGGGCGAGTAAGCCCGGCCGGCGACGCGCCTTCGACGCCGTCTTTGCCGAATGCGCGGTCTGCGCTAGCCTCCCCCCGGCCCCTGGAGAGGGCGCCTCGGCCAAGCGGAAAACCGCAGCCGCCGGAGGATGGGAGGAAAATCGATGAAAAGCGTACTGAAAGGGCTCGCCATCCTGCTGGCGGGCTCGGCAATGGTCACGTCGGCCGCAGCGCAGAAGAAATACGGGCCGGGCGTCACCGACACGGAAATCAAGATCGGCAACATCATGCCCTACAGCGGGCCGGCCTCGGCCTACGGCATCATCGGCAAGGCCCAGGCGGCCTATTTCCAGATGATCAACGATCAGGGCGGGATCAACGGACGGAAGATCAATTTCATCAGCTACGACGACGCCTACAGCCCGCCGAAGGCAGTCGAACAGGCCCGCAAGCTGGTCGAGGGCGACAATGTCCTTCTGGTCTTCGCGCCGCTCGGCACGCCGTCCAATACGGCGATCCACAAATACATGAACATGAAGAAGGTGCCGCACCTGTTCCTGGCGACCGGCGCGACCAAGTGGAACGACCCGAAGAACTTCCCGTGGACCATGGGCTGGCAGCCGAGCTATCAGGCCGAAGGCATCATCTACGCGAAATACATTCTCGAGAAGTCGCCGAACGCGAAGGTCGCGATCCTCTACCAGAACGACGATTACGGTAAGGACTATCTCAAGGGCTTCATGGACGGGCTCGGCGGCAAGATCAAACCCGTCATCACCCTTTCGTACGACGTCACCGATCCGACGGTCGATTCACAGATGACGCGTCTGCAGGCCTCCGGCGCCGATACGTTCATGAACATCACGACGCCGAAATTCGCCGCGATGACGATCAAGAAGGCCTACGAGCTCGGCTGGAAGCCGACGCAATTCCTCAACAACGTGTCGGCCTCGATCGGCTCCGTGCTGAAGCCCGCCGGCTTCGACGCCGCGCAGAACGTGATCTCGACGGCCTACATGAAGGATCCGACCGACCCGCAATGGAAGGACGATCCGGGCGTCAAGCAGTGGAACGCCTTCATCGACAAGTACATGCCGGGCGCGGACAAGACCAACGGCGGCCTCGTGACCGCCTACAACGACGCGCAGACGCTGGTGCAGGTCCTCAAGCAATGCGGCGACGATCTCACCCGCGAGAACGTGATGAAGCAGGCCGCCAGCCTCAAGGACATCCAGCAGGAAATGATGCTGCCGGGCGTACTCGTCAG
>JAGWTW010000124.1 GCA_028868735.1 Hyphomicrobiales bacterium
CGGCGGATCATGCGCGCGATCATGGAATTGTCGGGCGCGAGCATCCAGAACAGCGACGCCAGCGTCATGTCGATCGCGAGCAAGGTCGCGGCCAGGAATTTGACCTCGCCGCCGAGCAAGCCGAAGCCCGAATCGATGTAAGTCGTGAAGACCTCGAGAAAGCGGTCGATGACGCCTGTGCCGCCCATGTCAGTCGGTCCATCCGGAGGTGGTGGACGGCGTGGCCGGCGCGATGCGGGAATCGATCTTCGGCGATGGCGGATTGGCCAGCAGAGCGGGATCGAGATCGAATTCCGCCTTTGGACGGCCGTTTGACAGGAACCGCCTGCGACTTTCGGCCCAGACATGACGGCAGCGTTCGAGTACGGCGCTGTCGTCCGGCGTGACCGATTTGCATTGCTTCAGTATTGCGACAAGCCTGTCGTCGGAGAGCGCAACGGCCGGACCGGGCGAATCGTCGGTCTCCGCTTCCTCGCGTTGCGACAGGATCGCCGCGCCGAAAGCCGTGATGACGACAGCCGCGATCACAGCGATCCTGGTCGCCGTCCTCGGCGAGACGAGCGGCTCCATCAGTGGAACATCCTGATGTCGGTGGCCTGATATCCTTGTCCTGGCGTCAGGAACCGGCGGATCTGTTCACGTGCCTGGCCCTGAGCGGCGACGCGCTGCGCGGTCTCGAGCGATTGGGCGCGCCCCTGCGCGGCGACAGCGGCCGTGAGGTCGGCGAGTTGACCCGCTTGCAACGCGACGATCTGATTGCCGGCCTGCATGGCTTGGAGCGCGCCGGTCGCCGACTGGCTGGCTGACACCAGCGTCGACATCTGCGTTCTGTTGTTGTCGAGATTGCCGACGATTCCGGCCTGCACACGCATGGCGTCCTGCAGGCCTGCGACAGAATTCTGCCAGCGCGCCTGCGCATTGGCGACGAGCGCCTGACTGGATTGGCTGGCGGAGGCCGGCGCATAGGTCGTCGAAAAGGCGCGGTCGATCTGCTGGACGTCGTAGGCGATGCGCTGGGCCTGCGACAGGAGCTGTTGCGTTTTCTGAATGGACTGCTGGATCTGCTGTAGCGACGAATATGGGAGACTCGCGAGATTGCGCGCCTGATTGATCAGCATCTGCGCTTCGTTCTGAAGCGAGGTGATCTGGTTGGCGATCTGCTTCAACGTGTTCGCGGCCGTGATCACGTTCTGCGCGTAGTTCGAGGGGTCGAACACCAGGAATTGCGCGGGCGCCGGTTGAACGACGCAGGCTATGGAGAGGGCGAGCGCGCTCGCCGTCGCGAGCCGACGGATGCGGTTCATGATTGAACTCCCTGCTGTTCGAGATGGGGAAAGAGCTCTGTCGCCCACGTGAGCCCGCGAGCGAGAAGCCAGCCGGCGACGAAGGCGTCGCGGCCGTATTCGCTGATGACGCGATCGATCAAGGCCTGGTCGGATTTCGAAGATGCCGCGCAAAAAGCGAGCGCGACTTCGCTCAGGCCCAGTTCGAAAAGCCTGTTGCCCCGCCGCGACTGGCAGTAGTAGTCGCGCTTCGGCGTCGCGCGGGCGAGAATCTCGATCTGGCGGTCATTGAGGCCGAAACGGCGATAGATCGCGGAAATCTGCGGTTCGATCGCGCGTTCGTTCGGCAGGAACAGGCGGGTCGGGCAGCTCTCGATAATGGCCGGCGCGATCGCCGAGCCGTCGATGTCGGACAGCGATTGAGTGGCGAAGACGACGGAAGCATTCTTCTTACGAAGCGTCTTCAGCCATTCGCGGATCTGACCTGAAAATCCTTCGTCGTCGAGCGCAAGCCAGCCTTCGTCGATGATGAGAAGGGTCGGTCGGCCGTCCAGCCGCGCCTCGATCCGATGAAAGAGATAGGAGAGGACGGCCGGCGCCGCGCTCGTGCCGATCAGGCCCTCTGTCTCGAACGCCTGGACATCGGCTTCGCCCAATCGCTCGGCCTCGGCGTCGAGCAGACGTCCGAAGGGACCGCCGAGACAATAGGGCGCGAGCGCGCGTTTGAGGGCCTGGGATTGCAGGAGGACCGAGAGGCCGGTCAGCGTGCGCTCGAGCGCCGGCGCCGAGGCAAGCGAGGTCAGCGCGGACCACAGGTGCTCCTTGGCTTCCGGCGTTACGTGAATCTTTTCACGGATCAGAATCGCTGCGATCCATTCGGAGGCCCAGCCGCGTTCGGCGGGGTCGTCGATCAGGGCCAGAGGCTGGAGAGCTACCCGTGCTGCGGCGTCGGAGAGCGCGCCGCCGAGATCGTGCCAGTCGCCGCCCATGGCGAGCGTGGCCGCCCGGATCGATCCGCCGAAGTCGAAGGCGAAGACCTGGGATTGCGCATAGCGTCGGAACTGCAGCGCCATCAGGGCGAGCAAGACGGATTTGCCCGCGCCGGTCGGCCCCACGACCAACGTGTGTCCGACGTCGCCGACATGGAGCGAAAAGCGAAACGGCGTCGATCCCTCGGTCCGACCGAAGAACAGTGGCGGCGCTCGAAAATGCGCATCTGCTTCATCGCCGGCCCAGACCGCCGACAGCGGAATCATGTGCGCGAGGTTCAGCGTCGACAGCGGCGGCTGGCGCACGTTTGCATAGGGGTGTCCCGGCAGCGAGCCGAGCCAGGCGTCGACGGCGTTGACCGTCTCCGGCATGCAGGTGAAGTCGCGACCCTGGATGACCTTTTCGACGAGACGAAGCTTTTCGTCCGCTGTTCCGGGATCGGCGTCCCATACTGTCACCGTCGCCGTGACATAGGCCTCGCCGAACAGATCCGAGCCCAATTCCTGAAGCGCCGCGTCAGCGTCGAGCGCCTTGTTGTGGGCATCGGTGTCGACGAGGGTCGAGGCTTCATTGGTCATGACTTCTTTCAGGATGGCGGCGACCGATTTGCGCTTGGCGAACCATTGCCGACGGATCTTCGTCAGCAGTTTCACTGCATCGGTCTTGTCGAGCAT
The DNA here is from genome assembly GCA_028868735.1 of Hyphomicrobiales bacterium. Lineage (GTDB taxonomy): Bacteria > Pseudomonadota > Alphaproteobacteria > Rhizobiales > Beijerinckiaceae > JAJXWB01. The sequence goes on from JAGWTW010000124.1 coordinate 2,948, forward strand.
GATCGCGCGCGTCGACCAGCGGTATGGAAAAGCAAGCCGATTGAGCTCGTCGAGAATCCCGGGGGTGGTCACAGTCGGGAATCCGACGATCGTGAGTACCCGCAGATGGGCCTGGCCCAACATCGGCTCGAGTCCGCCGGTGAGCGGCTCGTCCGCGATCAGCGCGTCGAGATACATGGGCGTCTCGGGAACGCGAACGGGCTGATATCTCGTCGAGGCGGTCGAATGCAGGTAGGTCAACGTCTCCGGATCGTCGAGCCAGGCGCATTCCGGCACGAAACCTTCGACGAGTTGCAGAATGCGGTCGGTCCGATCGAGAAAGCCGCGCAAAATCTCGCGGGCGTCGGCGCCTTCGCCACGTGCGCGGCCCTCGTAGAGCAGGCGTTCGGCGCGCGCCGCGTCTTCGGCCGGCGGCAGGAACAGGAACGTCAGAAAGTAGCTCGACTCGAAATGAGCGCCTTCTTCCTCGAATTGCGCCTTGCGCTCGGCGTCGACCATCGCCGAGGCTATGTCGGGGAAGTCGGACGCGGGATAGGCGCCGGCAATGTGGCGCTGCGCTTCCACGAACAGCGCCCAGCCGGAGCCGAGCCGCCGCAAGGCGTTGTTGAGGCGCGCTGCGACTGCAACGAGTTCGGCCGGCACCGCGCTATCGAGGTCCGGCCCGCGAAACCGCGCGGTGCGCTGGAACGAGCCGTCCTTGTTCAGAACGACGCCATCAGCGACAAGCGCCGCCCACGGCAGAAAGTCCGCAAGGCGCGTGGCTGTGGAACGATATTCCCGCAAGCTCATCATGGCCGGCGCCTATGTTGCGAGGTGGCCGGGAATGCGCAGGTGATTGCGCACGACGTCGACGAAGAGCGGATCGCGTTTGGCCGCCCAGACCGCGGCCGCGTGGCCGATCGACCAGATGAGGAGACCGGGGAGCCATAGGCGCAGCCCAAGCCCGATCGCCGCCGCCAGCGTGCCGACGAGAATTGCGACGCTGCGCGGCGCCCCGCCGAGCAGGATCGGCTCGGCGAGCGAGCGATGCACGGGAACGGAGAAGCCGGGAATGGAATCGTTCACCGGACGAGCGCCCCGCCGCCGAAGGAGAAGAAGGACAGGAAGAACGAGCTCGCGGCAAAGGCGATCGACAGGCCGAAGACGATCTGGATGAGACGGCGAAAGCCGCCGGACGTGTCGCCGAAGGCGAGCGTCAGGCCGGTGATGATGATGACGATGACCGCGAGTATTTTGGCGACGGGCCCCTCGACGGACTGCAGGATCTGATTGAGCGGCTGTTCCCAGGGCATATTGGAGCCGGCGGCGCGCGCGGCCGTGCTCGAGAGGGTTGAAAAAGTGAGAACGGCCGGAGCCGATGCGACAACGCGCAAAAAATGGTTCGTGCGATGAATCATTTGGCGTCTCCAACTGACATGAGGACGTAGTCGCCGGACGGGCCGAGTCCCCGGACCTCAACGAGTTCTGCAAGCCGCCGGTCGGCGCCGCGGCCGGCGAGCACAGCGACGATTTCGATCGTCTCGGCGATCAGCGCGCGCGGCACTGTGACGACGGCTTCCTGGATGAGCTGTTCGAGCCGACGGAGAGCGCCGAGCCCGGACCCGGCGTGGATGGTGCCGATGCCGCCGGGATGGCCTGTGCCCCAGGCCTTCAGGAGATCGAGCGCCTCGGCGCCGCGCACTTCGCCGATCGGAATCCGATCGGGCCGCAGTCGGAGCGACGAACGCACCAGCTCGGACAGCGAGACGACAGCGTCTTTGGTGCGCAACGCCACGAGGTTCGGCGCCTTGCATTGCAACTCGCGTGTATCCTCGATCAGCACGACGCGGTCGTCGGTCTTGGCGACCTCGGCGAGCAGCGCATTGGTCAGCGTCGTCTTGCCGGTCGATGTGCCGCCGGCGACCAGAATGTTTTTGCGTGAAACGACCGCGTCGCGGAGCGCAGCAGCCTGATCGGCGCGCATGATCCCCGCTTCGACGTAGTCATCGAGCGTGAAGACGGCGACGGCGGGTTTGCGGATGGCAAAGGCGGGCGCCGCGACCACCGGCGGCAACAGGCCCTCGAACCGCTCGCCAGTCTCAGGCAATTCGGCTGAGACGCGCGGCGAACCGTGATGGACCTCGGCGCCGACGTGATGGGCAACGAGACGGATGATCCGCTCGCCGTCGGCGGGAGACAATTTTGCGCCAGTATCCTGGAGACCGGTCGACAGCCGGTCGATCCAGAGCTTGCCGTCAGGATTGAGCATGACCTCGACGATCGAAGCATCTTCGAGATAGGCGGCGATCGATGGGCCGAGCGCCGACCGCAACATGCGAGCGCCGCGCGAAATCGCTTCGAGTTTGAGAGCATGAGTGGTCAAGAAGGAACCCCTGGGCGAGACCGGACGCATTGCGCGTTCGGCGATGGGGTTCACTAAAAGGGCGATAGTCCGGAGCTACGCAACAAGCGTCAGGGCGTAGTAGTGGAATAGCGCGCAACGACAGGCGAACGTCGGTTCGCGATGTTGGCGTCACCTATCACTGACCGCTCTTGTCCGCGGTATCCACATCGCCAGCGACGTCCTCCGGAATCTCCTGACGGAGTTTCGGACCTCTGACGAGCCGACGGCCGAGTGCGGCGACAAAGGCGTCATAGCGTTCGGCGCCCTTCGCGCGCGCCGCGGCCTGCGCGGGTTCAGGCAGCGCTGGCGTCGTGGTCAACCAGAAGCGGATGAACAGCGCGAGGGTCTCAACGGAAATCCCCCCATCGCGCTCGAGCCGCGACATCCGCCGATCGATCTGGTCGAGACGTTTGACGACAATGGCCTCCTGTCGCTCCGCCGCATCCGGCGACAGGAAGGAGGCGATCGCTGCTTCCGCGATCAGGGATAACGACTGGTCACGCCGCGCTGCATAGTCGGCCAGCGATCGCATCGTCGCCTGATCGAGATACACGGAAAGTCGCGCTTTTTTCATGGCGCGGATCACACCATGCCGTCGCCGGGATCAAGCGCCGCCTGCCGCGCGATGCGGCGCATGGAGCGATCGAGCGCGCGGCGTTGTACGGCGTCATCGTCAGAATCGTCCGGGAGGTCTGGATCGAACTCGTTGAGATCGGGTCGCGTCGGTAGAATATCCTGCCGATCGTGCAAGCTCGGCTCGCAGTGGAGGCTGGAGCCTGCGGGATCGTCGATCGCCTCGTCGGGATGCGTGGCGGCAGCGACTGCCGATGCGCCGTGAGGAGAAGGCAGCGGCAAGGCGCTCCAATCATCCGGCCTCGCCGTAGCCACACGTTCCGCGACTTCGGGTGGAGGCAAAATGCGCTCGCGAAACCGCTGATCTTCGAAATATCTCGCCTTCTTCGCCCGGATCGGCGGCGCGCCGGCGATCATGACGATCTCGTCTGACGGCGGCAGTTGCATGACTTCGCCAGGCGTCAGCAGCGGTCGCGCGGTTTCCTGTCGCGACACCATGAGATGGCCGAGCCAGGGCGAGAGCCTGTGGCCTGCATAGTTCTTCATGGCCCGCATTTCCGTGGCGGTGCCCAGCGCATCGGAGATACGTTTGGCAGTTCTCTCGTCGTTGGTCGCGAAACTCACGCGCACGTGACAATTGTCGAGAATTGAATTGTTGGGGCCATAGGCTTTTTCGATCTGGTTGAGGGATTGGGCGATGAGAAACGCCTTCAGGCCGTAGCCGGCCATGAAGGCGAGCGCCGACTCGAAGAAGTCGAGCCGCCCGAGCGCCGGGAATTCGTCGAGCATCAGGAGCACGCGATGGCGGCGGCCCTTGGCCTGCAGATCTTCCGTCAACCGGCGGCCGATCTGGTTGAGGATCAGCCTGATCAGCGGCTTCGTCCGCGAAATGTCTGAGGGCGGCACGACCAGATAGAGGGTCGCTGGTCTGTCGTCGTCGACCAGGTCTGAAATCCGCCAGTCGCAGCGACGCGTCACCTCGGCCACCACAGGATCGCGGTACAGGCCGAGGAACGACATGGCCGTCGAGAGCACGCCCGAACGCTCGTTGTCCGACTTGTTGAGAAGCTCTCGCGCTGCGCTGGCGACAACGGGATGGGGGCCTGCTTCGCCGAGATGCGCCGTCCGCATCATCGCTGCGAGCGTCGCCTCGATCGGGCGCTTCGGATCGGACAGGAAGGCGGCGACGCCGGCGAGCGTCTTGTCCGGTTCGGCGTAGAGCACGTGCAGGATCGTCCCGACTAGCAGCGAATGGCTGGTCTTCTCCCAATGGTTTCGGCGTTCGAGAGACCCTTCCGGGTCGACGAGGACATCTGCGACGTTCTGGACGTCGCGTACCTCCCATTCGCCGCGCCGGACCTCGAGCAGCGGGTTGTAGGCGGCCGACGCGACATTGGTTGGATCGAACAGGAGGACGCGGCCATGTTTCGAGCGAAAGCCCGCGGTCAGCGACCAATTCTCGCCTTTGATGTCGTGAACGATCGCCGAGCCCGGCCAGGTCAGAATGGATGGAACGACCAACCCGACGCCCTTGCCGGAACGGGTCGGCGCGAAACACAGAACATGTTCGGGCCCATCATGCCTGAGATAGTCCTGCTCGAACCGGCCGAGCATCACTCCGTCCCGGCCGAGCAGCCCCGCGGCCTCCACTTCAGCATGCGCGGCCCAGCGCGCCGACCCATAGGTTACAATGTTTGCTGCCTCACGGGCGCGCCAGACCGACATGGCGATGGCGACGCCGATCGAAGCGAAGCCGCCCGAGGCGGCGATCGCTGCGCCCTCCAGAAAGATCGACGGTGCATAGGCGTCGTAGGCGTACCACCACCAGAAGAAGGCCGGCGGCAGGTAGATCGGGGCGCCCCGCGAAATCTCGAACCAGGGCTGACCGAGCTCTGGCTGGAAACCGAGCCGCCACGCAGTCCATTGCGTCGCGCCCCAAACCGTCGTGAGCACGATCAGCGATACGACGAGAATCTGACTCCAAAGTATCTTTGTCGCGGACATGCTCCGACCTTGCGCGCTATCGACGCGATCAAAGTCGAGAGCGGCAAGTCCAAAAAGCAAGTGAAGTAATGTTCGGATCGTGCAATCGGATGCCTTCTCGCACAAATAGTCGGCGGCGCGGCGAATCCGGCGAATTGTTCATCCCGGTCGTCACCTACAATTTTGCGTCGGCGGTAGCGGCGCTACAATACCATGTGGAGTTCAACTGACGATCGACGAGACCGAAGCAAGGCCGGCGCGATGGGCAGTAACACAGCGGCCGTGATGCGCCGCGAGCCAACGTGGGAGGCCACGCCGACGCCGGACCGTAAGTATTTGGCCATTGGAATCAATGTGATCGCTTACCGTCCAAGAATGTCTCCTTCTTTCGCGTGTAACAGTGAGGACCGCTGAAACGAAGCTCTCTTAAGGAGGCCTCGTCGGCGCACTGGATGCTCCCGACGCGCTCCTGCGAGAGGGCTAAACATGCGCGTCGATAGGTATTCCGGACAGCATTCGATTTCCGCTCCGACGGCGATTGCCCATTTCGAGGCCGCCGTGTTCAATGTGGCCGCGCATCAGCCACATGCTGGCGAAGAACTGGCGCGCGCCCTGGAAGTCGAACCAGATTTTCCGGCGGCCCATGCGCTCAAAGGGTTCGCCGGGGTGACTCTCGCCCGCAGCGAGACGATCGAAGCCGCTCGCAGGGACTATGCGGTTGCTCGGCGTGCTCTTGGGCTTCGCGGTGGAACTGCATCTGAAATAGCGCTCGTCGAGGCGCTCGCTTGCGCGGTGGCGGGTCGGCTACTCGATGCATCGGCGCGGCTCGATGCACATCTCGTCGAGGCGCCGGACGATTTTCTGGCGCTCAAGCTGTCCTATGCCCTGCGGTTCATGAGCGGCGACTCAAACGGCATGCTTCGCACAACCAGCTCCGTGCTGGGCGCCTGGTCACCTTCCATGCCCGGCTACGGATTCGTCCTTGGCTGTCACGCGTTCGGCCTCGAGGAAACGGGGCATTTTGGCGTTGCGGAGCGATTCGGGCGACGCGCGGTCGCTGCCGAGCCTTCCGATTCCTGGGGACTTCACGCGGTCGGACATGTCTGCGAGATGCAGGGCCGTGCCGACGAAGGCGCTGCATGGCTCGAGACGAGCCGGCCGACATGGTCGGCCTGCAACAATTTTTCGTATCACATGGCTTGGCATCTCGCCCTGTTCTATCTCGCACAAGGGCGGATCGCCGACGCGCTCGACCTGTATGACCGCGAGGTGCGCCCGACAGAGACTGACGATTTCCGCGACGTCGCCAATGCTGTGTCGTTCCTGGTGCGCCTGCGCCATGAAGGGATCGATGTCGGCGGCCGGTGGGACGGCCTGGCGGCTCTGGCCCGAAAGCGCGCAACAGACACCACTTACGTGTTCGGATCGTTGCATCATTTGCTAACGCTCTCATCGATCGGAGACATCGAGGGCGCTGGCCGGCTCACATCGGCCCTGGGGACCCGGGCGCGCCCTCATGTGGGTGACCAGTCGAACGTCGCCGAATTCGTCGGTCTGCCGCTTGCACGAACGATCCTCGCGACACTGCAGGGGCGGCGCGACGGCAATTCGCTCGGAGAAATCGCACGCCGCCTGCATACGGTTGGCGGAAGCAACGCGCAGCGCGACATCTTTCTGCGGACATTGGCCATGATCGCCGCGGAAGAGGGGCGCCGTGACGATCTGGTCGCTGTTCTGAAGGTCCAGCGCGGCTTCCGGATCGACGAAAGATTCGAGCGCTTGGTATATTCCCGGCTTGCTGCCCACGACAAGTCGGCCGCATGAGCGGGCAAGCGGCGCGCGACCCGCGGCTCGATTTCTTCCGCGGGCTCGGGATGTTCATCATCTTGATTGCGCATATTCCCTGGAACAGCTGGACAGACTGGATTCCGGCGCGCTTTGGCTTCAGCGACGGGGCTGACCTGTTCGTGTTCTGCTCTGGCCTTGCCTCCTCCCTCGCCTTCGCTCCGATCTTCGAGAGGCGCGGCTGGTTTGTTGGCGTCGCGCGCATTCTCCACCGCATGTGGCAGGTCTATTGGGCGCACATCGGCGGCTTTCTGGTCGTTCTCGCGATCGTCGCCGCGGCGGACGCGCATTTTGGCGGCGGTCGTTACAGCCAGGAGTTGATGCTCGGCGACTTTTTCACGCGGTTTCAGGTCTATGCGCCGGGCTTGATGACGCTGCGTTTCGTGCCGAATTATTTCGACATTCTGCCGATGTATATCGCAATTCTCGGCATGATCCCGATCGCCATGGCGCTCGCTTCCATCAGTCGTGGTCTCGTAGCGATCGCGGTGATTGCAAGCTGGTTTGCTACGAATGCCGGATTTCTGACGGTGCAGGCCGATCCTTTGAGCGGAAGGGACTGGTTCTTTGACCCGTTCGGATGGCAGCTCGTATTCTTCACCGGCTTCGCCTTCGGCAAGGGCTGGCTCTCGCCGCCGCCTCCCGACCGTCGGTTGATCATCGCGGCGGTCGCGTTGATCGTGCTGGCCGCGCCTGTTTCCTGTCAGAACGGCTTCGGATGCTATGCGGGCTTCGGTTACTTTCCGACCCTCGGCGCGCTTCATGACTGGCTCGGCCCGGTGATCGATAAGACGCATATCGGCATGCTGCGGTACGTCCATTTCCTGGCGACCGCCTATCTCGCCTATCTCGCGGCCGGTCCGCGCGGCGCCAATCTGCGTGGCCCGATCGCCGCGGCGGTCGGCAGGGTCGGCCAGCAAACGCTGGCGGTGTTCCTTACCGGTCTTGTCGGCGGCCATGTATTGGGGATCGCTCTAGACGTCCTTGGTCGCAATGCAATGACCACTGCGTTTGTCAATTTGATCGGGGCCGCCAGCCTGATTGTCGCAGCCGCGGTCGTTGCGTGGGTCAAGTCCGCGCCGTGGAAGGGCGGCAGACCGAACGCAAGCCTGGCACCGCGCGAAGCGCGACAACCGAATGGCATGAGCTCGGCAGAGGGACAGCTTGTTGGATCCAATGCGTAGATGACTCATTCGCTCTACCTTCATGTCCAATCGCAACCACAGAAATGTGATCGCAGGTCAGAAGGCGCCGAATAGCGAATGTCAAATGTTCCGCGTAGGCTTTCGAAGCATGCGACAAGAGCGCAGAATGACAACGAGGGGAGGCATCATTGAAGGTAACGAAATATGTGGCAGTGGCAGCAATCGCGATCGCAACGCTGACTGCAGTCGCGTCGGCCTCGGCGCAGCAATCGACGCCAGCATCTTACGGCACGGCAAAATTCGAATCGTACGCGGACATCGACAAGATTGAGCAGATCAAGACGGTATGGGACTTCAACTTCGCCGATCCGAAAGCGGTCGGTATGGTCTTCAACAACCTCGCTTCTCTTCTCAAGGCGACGTCCGAATTCGGCCCGCGTTCGATCGAGCCTATCAAAGTCGTCATCGTTTCGCATGGGCCGGAAATCGTCGTCTTCGCGAAGAAGAATTACGACAAACACAGGGAGATCGTCGACCGTGCGGCGAGCTTCGCTCAGCAGGGCGTCCGTTTCGAGATTTGCCGCAACGCGGCAGCCGCGCAAGGTTTCAAACCGGAAGATTTGTACGGCTTCACGACTGTGGTTCCGGCCGGACCTTACGCGCTCGCCTACTGGCAGGCGAAAGGCTACTCGCTGAACGCGGTCGGCGCGACGATGCCGACGGCGCCGATCAACGACCTGAATCGCGCCGATATTGGCAAGAAATGACGATTGTCCCACCAGGTCTGAGCGGTCACGCCGGAAGACAGACCGCAGAATCCCTTTGCGGTTGCGACATCAGGGCACGATTTGCTCTGATGGAGGCAACCGCGCTCGCCGTTCCCGTCTGGGCTAATGATGAAGCTGATTGGCGTAAGATCGATGATCGCGGCCTGCTTTGCGGCGCGCATACGCAACCGGTGCGGAATAGTCGCCCTGGTCGTCGGAACGATTCTCAACCTAATCAATCAGGGCGACGTCCTGTTCGGCGTCGCGTCGCCGACTTGGCCAAAGC
>JAGWTW010000125.1 GCA_028868735.1 Hyphomicrobiales bacterium
CCGACCTTGTTGCCCTTGGGGCTGTAGTTGCTGACGAGATATTTGACGGCGTCGTCGATCGTCGCCTGTTGTGGACTTGCTCCTGCGGTCGCCATGTCTTGCCCTCCCCTTCTTGCCTCGAGTTGACGCTTATGAAATCGGCAACGGCTCGATGCCGCAGTCGAGCAGGCCGGGATCGATGTTCGCGGCCATGTCGTCGAACATCGACTCCATGAAATTCATGAGGCGGTCGGACGCCGCTTCCGCGCGCGTCGCGTCGCCGTCGGTCAGCGCCGCGAGGATTGCGATATGCCCGTCCACGGTTCCCGCGAGATCGGCGTGGCCCGGCGTGTGACGATGATAGATGAAGCCGATGCGCCGGAAGATCGTGTGCAGCGGCCGCAGCGTATGCGACAGGAAAGGCTCGCCCGAGGCTTCGAGCATCAGCGAGTCGATGCGCAGGTCGAGTTTGTTGAATTCCTCGAGCGTCAGCCGGTCGCGATTGTCCTTCAGCGCACGGGCAATGTTTCGGGCCTGATGGCGATGCGACAGCGTCGCGCGTTTCGTCGCGAGCCTCACAACGAAACGCTCGATGTCGCGGCGCAATTCCAGCAGCATGCGTTCCCGCGCGAGATCGATCGGCGCGATCTGCAGGCCGTGGCGCGGGCGGATCTGAATGAGCGTGTCGGCGGCGAATTGCGCGACGGCGTTGTGCACGGGCGTGCGGCCGAGGCCGGTTGCGTCCTGCAGGTCCTGCACGGTGAGAAAGCGTCCCGGACGCAGCACGCAACGCACGAGAAGATCCTCGATCTTCTCGTAGGCCAGTTCGTTGAAATTGATGCGGTTGCGGCGCGGCGGCGCGCTCTCCCGCGCCATCGACGCCGCCTTTTGCGCCCGTTTCGACATCGCCATCCCCTGCGGCCGACGTTGCGCGGCCTTGTCATTATGAAGACATGTTAAGACATGTTGTGAAATATCACAAGTGGCGCTATGGTCCGGTCCAGAGGTCGCGGAGTCGACCGGAGGAGAGGACCGCGCGGGTTCGCAGAGCACGCGCCCACGGGGAGGACAGCGTGAAAATCACGTCCATCGAAACGCTGCGCACAGAAGAATTCGCCAACGTGCTGTGGGTCCGCCTGCACACGGACGCCGGAATCGTCGGGCTCGGCGAAACCTTCTACGGCGCCGGCGCGGTCGAGGCGCAGATCCACGACACGTTCGCCGCCCGCGTGCTCGGCCGCAATCCCCTGCATATCGAGGCCATCCATCGCGACATGCTCAACCTGCCGATGGCGCAATCGTCGACCGGCGTCGAATATCGCGCCGCCTCGGCCATAGACATCGCGCTGTGGGATATTTTCGGCAAGGTCTGCGGCCAGCCGGTCCACCAGATGCTCGGCGGCCTCTGCCGCGACAAGCAACGCATCTACAACACCTGCGCCGGGACGAAGTATGTGCGTTCCACCAATATCCGTCCGGTCTCGAACTGGAGCCTCGGCGAGCAGGAAAGCCCATACGAAGACCTCGACGGCTTCATGAACCGCGCCGACGCGCTGGCCGAGAGCCTGCTCGAGAGCGGGATCAGCGCCATGAAGATCTGGCCGTTCGATCCGGCGGCGCAAGAGAACAACGGCCTGTTCATTTCCGCCGCTCAGATGAAACAAGCGATCGAGCCTTTCGAAAAAATCCGCAGGGCGGTCGGCGACAAAATGGAAATAATGGTCGAGTTCCACTCGTTGTGGAATCTTCCGACCGCGAAACAGATCGCGCGCGCGCTCGAACCGTACAAGCCGACCTGGTACGAAGACCCGATTCGCATGAACTCGCCGCAAGCGCTCGCGGAATACGCGCGCTCCACGGACGTCTGGGTCTGCGCCTCGGAGACGCTGGGCTCGCGCTATCCGTACAAGGACATGCTCGACCGCGACGCGATGCATGTCGTGATGGCCGATCTCTGCTGGACCGGCGGCCTCACCGAGGGACGCAAGATCGCCGCGATGGCCGAAACCTATCACCGCCCGTTCGCGCCGCACGATTGCATCGGGCCGGTCGGCTTCATCGCCGCAATCCACATGTCTTTCAGCCAACCGAACACTTTGATTCAGGAATCGGTGCGGGCTTTCTACAAGGGCTGGTACAATGAACTCGTGACGATCATGCCGACGATCAGGGACGGCTACGTATATCCGATGGAGGGCGTCGGCCTGTGCGTCGACCTGCTGCCTTCGGTATTCGAACGTTCCGATCTCACCGTGCGCCGCACGAACGCGTAGGAAACGCCGGCATGGCCTCCTTCGATCTCTCCGGCCGCACGGCCCTCGTCACCGGTTCGTCGCGCGGGCTGGGCCGCGCCATTGTCGAAGGCCTCGCGGCGGCCGGCGCGCGCGTCATCGTCAACGGCGTCGACGCCGCCCGCATCCACTCGGCCGTCGGCGAGCTGCGCGCGGCCGGCCACAACGCGGAAGGCGTCGCATTCGACGTCACGAGCGAGGCCTCGATCCTCGCCGCCTTCGAGAAATTCGACGCTGACGGCGTCCGTATCGACATTCTCGTAAACAATGCGGGCATTCAGGTGCGCAAGCCGCTGGTCGAATTTTCGACCGCCGACTGGCGACGCGTGATCGAGACGAACCTCACCAGCGCCTTTGTCATCGGCCGCGAGGCGGCGAAGCGCATGATCGCGCGCGGGCATGGAAAGATCATCAACATCGGCTCGCTCGGCAGCGAGATGGCGCGGCCGACGGTCGGGCCCTATACGGCCGCCAAGGGCGGCGTTCGAAATCTCACGCGCGCAATGGCGGTCGAATGGGCCCAGCACGGGATTCAGGCGAACGCCATCGGCCCGGGCTACATGCTGACCGACATGAATCAGGCGCTGATCGAGAACGCAGAATTCAATTCGTGGCTGATGTCGCGCATTCCTTCGAAGCGCTGGGGCAAGCCCGACGAACTCGTCGGCGCCGCCGTCTTCCTGGCGTCGCCCGCCTCCGACTATGTCAACGGCCAGATCATCTATGTCGACGGCGGCATGTCCGCCGCGATGTGAGGGAGAAGACAATGCGCGCCGTCGTCATTCATGCGCCCAAGGATCTGCGAATCGACACGTTTCCCGACGCGTCGCCGGGCCCCGGCGAGGTCCGCGTGAAGATCGCCGCCGGCGGCATCTGCGGCTCCGACCTTCATTATTATCACCACGGTGGATTCGGCGTGGTGCGCATACAGGCGCCGATGACGCTCGGCCACGAGATCGCGGGCATGATCGCGGCGGTCGGCGCCGATGTCGATCTGAAGGTCGGTCAGCGCGTCGCCGTCAATCCGAGCCAGCCCTGCGGCGATTGCGTTCATTGCCGCGAGGGCATGCGCAACCAGTGCCTCGACATGCGCTTCATGGGCTCGGCCATGCGAACGCCGCATGTGCAGGGCGGCTTTTCGGAATGCCTGGTCGTTCCGGCCTATCGCGCGATTCCCGTGCCGGATTCGCTTTCGATGGCCGAAGCTGCGATGGCCGAACCGCTCGCTGTGTGCCTGCATGCGGGCAAACAGGCCGGGCCGCTGCTCGGCAAGCGCGTGCTCGTGACCGGCTGCGGCCCGATCGGCGCGCTGATGGTTCTCGTCGCGCGCACGGGCGGCGCGGCGGAAATCGTCGTGACCGACATCGCCGACGCGCCGCTCGCGACTGCGCGCAAGCTCGGCGCCACGCACGCCATCAACAGCGCGAATGACGCGTCGGCGCTCGATCCGTACAAGGCCGGCAAGGGCGTATTCGACCTGCTGTTCGAGGCCTCCGGCAACCAGGCGGCGCTGCGCGGCGCGCTCGATCTGATGCGGCCGGGCGGCATCATCGTCCAGCTCGGCCTCGGCGGCGAGATGACGCTGCCGGTCAATTCCATCGTGACGAAGGAACTGCAATTGCGCGGCACCTTCCGCTTCGATCCTGAATTCGAGCTGGGGCTCCGTCTGATGGGCGAAGGCGTGATCGACGTGAATCCGGTGATCTCGGCGTCGCTGCCGTTCGACCGCGCCGTCGAGGCGTTCGAACTGGCGAGCGACCGCTCGAAATCCATGAAAGTGCAGCTGACTTTCTGAGGTTCTCATGCGCGTCGCGGCGATTGGCGAATGCATGGTCGAACTCGGCGATGTCGGCGGCGGCCGTTTCGCACGAGGCTTCGGCGGCGACACGCTGAACACGTCGGTCTATCTTGCGCGGCTCGGGGTCGACGTCTCCTACGCCACCGCGCTCGGCGACGATCCGCTGAGCGCCGGCATGCTGGCCGCGTGGAAGGAAGAGGGCCTCGGCGTCGACGACGTGCAGATCGCGCCGGGTCGTATGCCCGGTCTTTATATGATCCAGCGCGACGAGAATGGCGAACGCAGCTTTCTCTACTGGCGCGACCGCGCGCCGGCGCGGGAGTTCTTCGACCGCGTCGATGACGCCCGACTCGAACGCCTTGCGCGCTACGACTGGCTCTATTTCTCGGGGATCAGTCTGTCGCTCTACGGCGAGGCCGGCCGCGCACGGTTGGCGGAGCTTCTGCAAGCGGCGCGCCGCAACGGAGGCCGCGTCGCCTTCGACGGCAACTACCGGCCACGCGGTTGGCCGGACGCGGCGAAAGCCCGGCGCGCATTCGAAACCATCCTGCCGCTTGTCGATCTTGCGTTGCCAACGCTCGAAGATGAACAGGCGTTGTTCGGCGACAAAGACTCCGAACAGGCCGCGCGGCGGATCGCACAGGCCGGCGTCCGCGAAATCGTCGTCAAGACCGGCGGCGCAGGTTGCCTCGTCGCGCGTGATGGAGTCATGACCTTGGTGCCGCCTGCGGCGCGGCTCACTCCCGTCGACACAACGGCGGCTGGCGATTCGTTCAATGCCGCGTATCTCGCGGCGCGCATGGCGGGGTCAAGCCATGTCGAGGCGGCGCGCGCCGGCCACCGTCTCGCCGGCGCTGTCATCATGTATCCCGGCGCGATCATTCCGCGCGACGCGATGCCCCGGGTTCCAACTACCGAGACGTTACAATGAGCGCCGACCTTTCCCGCGCCGCCGAGCGGCGCGCCAAACTCGTTTCCCTGTTCGCGCGGGCGCCGGTCGTGCCGGTCGTCACCATCGCAAATGTCGCGCAGGCCGTCCCGCTGGCGCGGGCGTTGACTCGCGGCGGGCTCGCCGCGATCGAAATCACCTTGCGCACGCCAGCCGCACTCGATGCGGCCGTTGCGATCCGGGCGGAGGTTCCTGAAGCGATTGTGGGGATTGGCACGGTGCTGACGCCGGACGATCTGGCGCGCGCCGTCGAGATCGGCGCGGCCTTCGCGCTCAGCCCCGGCGCGACCCCGGACCTGCTCGAAGCGGCGCGTGATCTGGATCTTCCATTCGCGCCCGGCGTGCAGACCGCTTCCGAGATCATGGCTTGCCTTCAACGCGGATTCGACATCGTGAAGTTCTTTCCGGCCGCCCCGGCTGGCGGGATTTCTGCGCTGCGCGCATTGTCCGGCCCGTTTCCCGATGTGCGGTTCTGTCCGACTGGCGGCGTGAGCGAAAAGGATGCGACGGATTGGCTGGCGCAGCCGAATGTGATCGCCGTCGGCGGCTCATGGGTCGCCCCCTCGGCTGATCTGGCGTCCTGCGCATGGGACAGGATCGAGGCTCGGGCGCGTAGCGCAGCGCAATTGATGAAAGAGAACGGACGATAACGCCACGCGACGATTGCGAGCGCGTCCGGACTCGCGGCCGCCCTATGTGCGCCGTCGCAAGCTCTCGAGCGCAGCTCCGCCAACGCCGCCACGGCGTCACGTCGCGTTCGTCGAAGTCGAGATCGGAATAGCGCTGCTAAGCACTTGGAATCGCAGACGTCCAATTGCGCGGACGCGCCCGGCCGATGCGGCGTGATCGCGGGCGCGTCCGCGGAGTTTGACGCCCGACGGAGCTGCCGCCGCTGGGGAAGCAGCAGCCCGAGAGCCGGGGCTACGGGCTGAAATTAACGAAATCCCGTCGTCGTTGTTTTCTTCGATTGAAAATGTAGTAATTTGTTAACTACCAACGAAGTGAACGAATATGTACTGGTCGAGACGGAGGGCGCTTCAGGCGTTGATGCTGGGGGGCGGCGGCGCGCTGGGTGGGGTTTATCTGGAAAGTCGACGCGTCTTGCCAACGCTGGCGATGAGCGACGGCGTTCACGTGCGTGCTGCGCGCCCCGGCAGGGCTGCCGACGCTCCGGCTCTCGCGCGCTACGCGCCCAGCTTGATCGACAATTCGGCGACCGACGGTCCGTTGATCGTGAACACGCTCGGCGCTCGCCGTCCCGACGCGGTCCGCCGCGGCGATCCCGGCAATGCGGTGTTCCAAGCCGCCGACGGCCGCGCGGTCATTCCGTGGACGCCATTGTTCGAGCGCGAGCCGCCATTATGGCGACCGCCGTCCGAGATCCTGCTCAGGCTCGGCGGCGCCGATGTAATGTTCTGGAACGACAGCAGCGGGCACAGCCCGATTTATGGCAACAAGGCGCGAAAATACGAGTTTCTGCTCGCCAATCTCCATTGGGCGAAGGTGCAGCGCACCGCGACGATGGGCGCGGTCTCGAGCAACCATGTGCTTCAGTTCGCACTCGCGAACCGCATGGCCGATCTGACCGGATCCGGCGACGCGCTCGAGAGCGAAGTGAATCTGATCCTGTTCGAGGTTCCGGATGCGCCAACGGACCAGTCGCGCCTGACCCTGCTCGAGCAATTGTCGAAAAAAGTGGTCGTAACGAGCAACAAGATCGGCCTCGCCGGCGAAATCGCGCGCGAACTCGCCGTCCGGGAGTTCGAAGCCGAGCCAGAGGCGATCATACCGCCCGGTGGATCGAACGAACTGAGCGCGCTCGGCCACATGAACGCCATCGCCGAATTGGCTCTGGCGCTCGAGGCCATGCAAGACTGGCGCGAACCACCGGACATGATTTTCGTCCCGATGGGCAGCGGATCGACGGTTCTGGGTCTTATCCTGGGCGTGAGGCTTCTTGGCTGGCGCACGAAAATTGTCGGCGTTGCAGACCAGGACATGTCCTACGTCTCACGCCTTGTCGCCAATCAGCAACCATCGACGCCCTTCGTCGAAGGGAATGTCGCGCGCCTGGCGGCGAAGACGATAGCGTGGCTGCAAGCTATCAAATTTCCCGGCATCGATTTCACGACCGACGAATTATTGCGCACGGGCGCGTTCTTGCCGGACTCGACTTCGTGGGCGCCAGGCTACGGCCTCGTTGAAGCGAGCGACGAAGTCTGGCGTGACCGGTTCGCGGCCGCGGGCGTGAAGCTCGATCCGGTATTTACATTGAAGGCCTGGCGGTCGCTGACGCGCATGGCGGAAAGCGGCGCATTGAAAGGCAAGCGCGTGATTTTCTGGAATACATATAATGCTTTTGATTATGCGAGCCTTGGCCGGGCAGGAACGAATGCGTCGCTATAGGGTACTCGGCGTATATTTCCTCGTTGCTGTCCTTCTGTCTGCGGCCTATCGGTTTGCCGGGTGGACCGAGACCGATATTGTCCGGGCGCTGGCGGCGACGCAGTTGAGCGTGAAGGCGCATGCGCTCGAGGCCAGCGTCGTGTTCGCGATCGGGTCGGCGCTGCTCACCTATTTTTCGTTTCCGGCGATGCCGGTGGTCTATATCGCCGCCGGCTATTGCCTGGACGCGTATATCGGCGCCGCCGCGCTGCTGATCGGTAGCGCCACGGGCGCACTCGGCGCGTTTTTGCTCTATCGCGCGCACGTGCCGACGCGGTTCTGCCATCATGGCGAAGAGCTGGGCGGAGCCAAGATGTGGCTGACTTTGGCCGGGCTCAGACTGTCGCCGATCGTCCCGGCGCCGCTCGTGAACTTCTTCGCCGTGTTTGTGCGCGCCGGGCCCGTGATGTTCCTCGTCACGACCATAGTCGGTAGCGCGCCCCTAGTTCTCTTTTACGAGATTGTGGGGCAGCAGGGCCGAAGCCTCCTGTTCGGCGGACAGGCCAACTGGCGCGAACTGTCGGTGTACGGGCTGTTGCTGGTCGTGAGCACTGCGCTGAGCTATCTTGGACCCTGGCGCTCCTTCCTCCGATCCTTGCGCAACATCAAGAACGAGATGGCCACAGCGCTCCGCTCCAGAGGCGCTCTCAACGATCGCATGAAACCGATGGCGGGCGAGTAGCGATCAGGCGCTCAGCGCGAGCGGCGGTCGATTTCGGCCGGAGAACGCCTTTGCGAACTCGACGAATTGGGGCGCCGGCATCGGCCGTGCGAACAGATATCCCTGAAAACCACGACAGCCTCGTTTTTCCAGGAACGCTCGCTGTTCTTCCGTCTCCACGCCCTCGGCGATCACGGACAGACGGAGCGTCGCTCCGAGCGCGATGATCGTTTCCGCGATCGCCGCATCGTTGGGATCGACGAGAATATCGCGAACGAAGCTCTGGTCTATCTTGAGCTGGTCGATCGGCAAGCGCTTCAGATAGGAAAGCGAGGAATATCCCGTCCCGAAATCGTCGAGCGAGAAAGTAATGCCGAAGTCGCGCAGGCGAGCCATCTTCTCGATGACGTCCCCGATCTTCTGAATCTCGAAACTCTCTGTGACCTCCAGCTTCAGACGCCGCGGGTCCGCGCCCGTCCTGTCGACAGCAGCCAGGACGTGATCAACGAAACCGGGATCGTGAAGCTGAACGCCGCTGACGTTTACCGCCAGCGACAATTCGGCAAGACGCGGATCGTTCGCCCAATCGGCAAGCTGCGCACACGCAGCCCCGAGCACTCCGTTGCCGAGACTGATCATGAGAGCGGAACTCTCCGCGACCGCGATCACGTCAGCGGGCGAAACGTGCCGATCGGACCGCGGCCACCGCAGCAGAGCCTCCGCGCCGGTGATACGACCGTCCTGGTCGACCTGCGGCTGGTAATGCAGAAGGAAGCGACCAGCTGCAATGTCCTCGCGCAGTTCGGCCTCAATGCCGGCTCGCGACTCGATGAGCGTCTGCATGGCCGGATCGAAGAATCGCACGGCGTTGCGTCCGGCGGTCTTGGCTTCGTACATGGCCATGTCGGCGCGCTTCAAGAGGTCGTCGATCGACTGATTGTCATCGTGGAACAAGGCCACGCCTGCGCTCGCCGTCGTTCGGTAAGGCGAGCCCTCGAGGTCATGCGGTTCGCTCATCGCTTCGATGATCGACTGCGCAATGCCTTCGGCGCGCAACGCAGCCGCAGCGAGATCGGGCGCGCCGAGGTCCGCGAGCAGGATGACGAACTCATCGCCGCCAAAACGCGAGACAGTGTCTGTCTCGCGCAGGCATTGCTTCAGACGTTCAGCAGAGCGACGTAGAAAGAGGTCGCCCTTGTGGTGACCCAACGTGTCATTGAGACGCTTGAAATTATCGAAATCGATGAAAAGCATCGCGGCATGCGTATGAGCTTCGCGACAGGCCGTCATCGCGTGGCGCACGCGCTCGATGAGAATCGCGCGGTTCGGAAGACCGGTGAGCTGGTCGTAAAACGCGAGTTCGCGAATTTTCTCTTCAGCTCTCCTGCGTTCGCTGAGGTCGTAATAGGTGCCGATGTAGTGAGAGATCGAGCCACGATCGTCGCGAACGGCGGAGATCGTCAACCAGCGCTCGATCGCCGCGCCCGACTTGGTCTTGAGCCAGATGTCGCCCTGCCAACGGCCTCTGCTGGCCGTTTCCTGCAGCAGATCGGAATAGACCGCCAGCGGCGTTTCCGTGGCCCGCAGGATCGAGATCGAGCGGCCGACGAGATCGGCGGGCGCAAAGCCGGATATCTCGGAAAACGCGGAATTTATCCTCAGGATCCGCCGCGCCGCATCCGTGACGAGCATACCCTCCTGCGCTTCGAATGCAGTGGCGGCGATCCGGAGATCCGCGTTCATCTCGTTCAGCGCGGCTGTCTTTGCGCGAAGATCTTCTTCGAGCTGCTCGCGCCAGACGATCTCTTCCGAAAGCTCGGTGTTGTGGCGCGCCAGTTCGGCCCGCCGCTCTGCAGCGTCTGCTATATCGGTTTCAAGGCGCGCGGCGCGGCGGCGTTGCCGTTCGAAAGCGAGCAGCAGCAGGAATAGAGCGACCGGCAGCGCCGCCAGCAGAAGCGAGTAGATCGGCGACGAAAAGCGACCGTATGCTGTTGTTTCCGACGTCAACGTAAGCAACGAAAGCGGCGCGCCTTTAATCGGCGTCCGAAGCGCGACGAAGCTTCTGGAGCCGGCGGCTCCGCTAGCGTCTGATATTGTCGTCAACACATCGGGCGGGAGGCCCGAAAGCGATCTTGCAGTCGTATCGAGTCTGGAAAATGCGTTGTCCGGCGTGAGCGCGCTTTCACCGTCGCCGACCAAGAGGAATTCATGATAGCCGCCGTCGGCATCGTCTTCTCCGATGAGCTGGCGGGAGAGCGCGCGCAAATCCAGCGTGAGAGTCAAGGAGCCTGCTACGGCGGTCTTGAAATTGACCGGCGCTGCAATGTCGATCGACCCGCTGCCGGTGTCGATGGTGAGGGGGCGCGGCGAGACGCCGCGGGCGCGCGACGGCGGAGCGCCGAAAGCGACAATATCGTTGTCATTACCGTCGCGGAATGCGAGGCCGCGCACGACCGGGCGATTATGCAGGACGGTCAGCGCGATCGTGCGCTCGAACAGGCGCTGGATATATTCGAGATTGGCGTTGAGGCCGTAGCGTGGCGACATTCCGAGCGCGCGATTCTGAAGGTAATCCTGCACCTCGCGACTGTCTGCGAGCTCCGCAGCGAGTTTGGTTTGGCCTGAAAGGAAGTCGTCCAGCACCGCCGCGCGCCGGATGCTGTCGGCCTGCAGGCGCGCGTTGGTCGCCGCGCGCAACTGCATTTGCGTCGAATAGAGACTCCAGGTCGAAACCAGGACGAACAGCGTGAATACGCCTGCGATCGCGAGCGGCCAGTGAATATGGATGCGCTGCAGGCCACGCATTGCGGGATTACGCCTTGTGATCGAAGAAGTCGGGGAGCAATCGGCGAATCCCGGGGTAGTATTTGTCGACGAGGCGGTCGTACTCGCCGCTCGCCTTGATTTCCGTGAGGTAGGCGTTGTAGGCGTCGCGCAATTTCACCGCGTCTTTCGGGAACGCGGTTCCGAGCGTCTGAGGTTCGGAAACCGGACCGATTACCTTGATCTGGCCCGCCCATTTGCGAAGGTCGAGAATCGCGTCAGGCACGTCGAGCAACGTGAGATTCGCTTCGCCGTTGAGCAGCGCCGGGACCATTTCGTTGAGGTTGGCGCTCCGGGTGTACGCCTTCAGGTCGATGCCGCTGCTGGTCAGGCCGTAAAGCGAGGGATCGAGACAGGTCCGTTCCATCACGAGGAGGCTGTTCGAACCGATGAGGCTGCGCGTCGCCTTGATGTCGTCCGCAAGCGACGCCGTTTCGTGAATTGGCGCGATCGGCATCGCCGACGGCGCAATCAGCAGAACCTGCGACGGGAAAGTCGGCTCGGAATAATTGAGGATTTGTTCGCGCCACGGCAGCATCGTGAAGCCGGTCGCGATCACGTCGCCCTTGATCGGATAGTCGCCCGTGAGCGTCACCACGCCGTCTTTGCGAACCGGATCCTTGCCGAGCAGGTCGTGAATGACGTTGTAGAAATCCGAATATACGAGCGTGTACTTGACGCCGATCTTCTTCGCGAAACCCTGCATGATTTCGACGTCGAAGCCATCGCCGGCGCCTGTGACGAAATTCGCGTAACGGATACCGATGTGTCGAATTTCGCCTCTTGCCTTGATCTCATCCAGATCGGCGGCGGCGGCGGCGGCCCCGGTTACGAACAAAGCCACGAGAGCGCCCGCAGCGCGGGCGATGAAACTGGAACGCGGCATAAAG
>JAGWTW010000126.1 GCA_028868735.1 Hyphomicrobiales bacterium
TCCGCCGCGGTCCGGGCCGCCAGCGGCTCGTCCCGGTCCCACAGAGCGACGCGCGCCCCCGATTCGGCCAGCCGTGCGGCGACGGCGCGGCCGATTCCCTGCGCGCCGCCCGTGACAACCGCCGCCTGGCCCTTCAGATCGTACGAATTCGCCATATCTTTCCTCCCGGAGCCGCAATGATGCGTGAGGGCAGGGCCCCGCGTCCAGCGCCGGAAATGCGGGCGCTCCATTCGACTTTGATATGGATCAGCTAATGCGGCCGGCGCCTTTGTTTCGGCTTGCGCCTCAATGTGCGCTGCGATACGGATCGCCAGCCGCGGCGTCCGGGCGGGGCCTCCAGCCCGAACGAGCGGGGCCAGCCCAGGCGAAGTCCGCTCCAGCGGATTTCGCGAGCGATCCCGGAAAGTCCATGCCCGGATTCTTGGAACAATACCTCGCGCTGATCATCTTCGCAGCGCTTTCCGCCGTCATTGCGATCGCGTTGCTGATCGCGCCGTTCCTTCTCGCCTACAAGTCGCCGGACCCCGAAAAGCTCTCCGCATATGAATGCGGGTTCAACGCTTTCGACGACGCCCGCATGAAGTTCGACATCCGCTTCTATCTGGTGTCGCTGCTCTTCATCATCTTCGATCTCGAGGTCGCCTTCCTGTTTCCCTGGACGGTCGCCTTCAAGGAGGTCGGCTGGCTCGGATTCTGGTCGATGATGACCTTCCTCGGGGTTCTGACGATCGGCTTCGTGTACGAATGGAAAAAGGGAGCGCTGGAATGGGATTGAGCGATCGCGGCCAGACGCTCGTCGCCCCGGCTCCGAAGGGAATCATCGATCCCGCGACCGGCAAGCCGATCGGAGCGAACGACCCGTACTTTCTCAAGATCAATGACCAGCTTGCCGACAAGGGCTTTCTCGTCACCTCGACCGACGAGATCATCGCCTGGGCGCGCACGGGTTCGCTGATGTGGATGACGTTCGGCCTAGCATGTTGCGCGGTCGAAATGATCCAGCTTTCGATGCCGCGCTACGACGTCGAGCGCTACGGCTTCGCCCCGCGCGGGTCGCCGCGTCAGTCGGACGTCATCATCGTTGCGGGCACGCTGACGAACAAGATGGCGCCGGCGATGCGCAAGGTCTACGACCAGATGCCCGAGCCGCGCTATGTGATTTCTATGGGGTCGTGCGCGAACGGCGGCGGCTACTACCACTATTCCTATTCCGTGGTGCGCGGATGCGACCGGATCATTCCCGTCGACATCTACGTGCCGGGCTGTCCGCCCTCGGCGGAGGCGCTGCTCTACGGCGTGCTTCTGCTTCAGCGCAAGATTCGCCGCACCGCCACGATCGAACGATAACCCGACCGCCGGACGCGCGCGCCCGGCCCGAGAATTTTGCCCGGAGCAGGCATGGAGAGCGATCTGAAATCCCTTGGCGACGCCGTAGCGGCCGCATTGCCGGGCGCCGTGGCGAACGCGACGGTCGCATATGGCGAGCTGACGCTCGAAGTCCCGGTCGAGCGCTGGGTCGAGACCATGACGCATCTGCGCGATGCGCCGGACTGCCTGTTCATCAATTTCACCGACCTCTGCGGCGTCGACTATCCGCAGCGCGAGAAGCGCTTCGACGTGGTGGTCCACCTTCTTTCGCCCAGGCACAATCGCCGTATCCGCGTGAAGACCCAGACCGACGAGGCGACGCCGGTCCCCTCGTTGACCGGCGTGTGGAAAGGCGCGGGCTGGTACGAGCGCGAGGCCTACGACCTGCTGGGAATCGTCTTCTCCGGCCACCCGGACCTGCGCCGCATCCTCACCGACTACGGCTTCGACGGCCATCCGCTCCGCAAGGACTTCCCGATGACCGGCTACGTGGAGCTCTGGTACGACGACGAGCAGAAGCGCTGCGTCTACAAGCCGGTCGCGCTCAGCCAGGAATTCCGCACGTTCGACTTCCTCTCGCCGTGGGAAGGGCCTGACTACGTGCTGCCCGGCGACGAAAAAGCGACGAAGGGTTGAGCGGCCCCATGACCGAACATCAGAACCTCCGCAATTTCACGATCAACTTCGGGCCGCAGCATCCCGCGACCCACGGCGTGCTTCGCCTCGTGATCGAACTCGACGGCGAAGTCGTCGAGCGTGTCGATCCGCACATCGGCCTCCTGCATCGCGGTACGGAAAAGCTGATGGAGGCGCGCACCTACCTTCAGAACATCCCGTACTTCGACCGCCTCGACTATTGGGCGCCGATGAATCAGGAGCACGCCTTCTGTCTGGCGACGGAAAAGCTGCTGGGCATCGAGGTGCCGCGCCGCGGCCAGCTCATTCGCGTGCTCTATTGCGAGATCGGACGCCTGCTGTCGCATCTGCTCGCGGTTTGCGCGCTCACCGCCGACGTCGGCGCGCTGACGCCGCAATTGTGGGGCTATGAGGAACGCGAAAAGTTGATGGCCTTCTACGAACGCGCCTGCGGCGCGCGCGTTCACGCCAATTACTTCCGCTTCGGCGGCGTCGCGCGCGACATTCCCGACCAGCTGGTCGAGGACATCGGCAAATTCTGCGACCCCTTCCTGAAAGTGCTCGACGACCTCGACACGCTCGTGCTCGGCAACCGCATCTTCAAGCAACGCAACGTCGATATCGCCGTCGTCACGGCGGAAGACGCGTGGGCGCGCGGGTTCTCCGGCGTCATGGTGCGCGGCTCGGGCATCCCCTGGGACTTGCGCAAGGCGCAGCCCTACGAATGCTACGAGGAAATGGAATTCGACGTTCCCGTCGGCAAGAACGGCGATTGCTACGACCGCTGCATCATTCGCCAGGAGGAGATGCGTCAGTCCGTCCGCATCATCAGACAATGCGTCGACAAGCTGATGGTCGAGGGCGGCCGCGGTCCGGTTCAGACGCCGAACCACAAATTCACGCAGCCCAAGCGCGGCGACATGAAGCGGTCGATGGAATCGCTCATCCATCACTTCAAACTGTTCACGGAAGGGTTCAAAACCCCGCCGGGCGAGGTCTATGCGGCGGTCGAGGCGCCGAAGGGCGAATTCGGCGTCTATCTCGTCTCCGACGGCGGCGACAAGCCCTATCGCGCCCATATCCGCGCGCCGGGCTTCAATCATCTTCAGGCGATCGACGATCTGTCGCGCAAGCACATGCTTGCCGACATGACCGCCATCATCTCAACCTTCGACATCGTTTTCGGAGACGTCGACAGATGACGGTCGGCCAATCCCTGCGCAAACGCGCCCGCCTTCTGGCCGCAGGCGCCGTCTCCTTCGCGCTGGCGCTCGCCGTCACGCGCTGGGGCGCGGGGACGCCGCTCGTGCAGCCGCAATCCGATGT
Source organism: Hyphomicrobiales bacterium (assembly GCA_028868735.1). Lineage (GTDB taxonomy): Bacteria > Pseudomonadota > Alphaproteobacteria > Rhizobiales > Beijerinckiaceae > JAJXWB01. The sequence goes on from JAGWTW010000126.1 coordinate 3,331, forward strand.
CGGCGTCCTGATCGGATTTGCATTGGTCGCGCTCTACTTCGTGTTGCAGGACACGCGCACCGGCCCGGATGCGGGCCATGTTTCGAAAACGGGTCTCAACTGATGTCCGCTCGTCGCCTCGCTGCAGAACAGCCCGCAACATTCGAGATGTCTCCGGAAACGAAGGCGAAGCTCGACCGCATCATCGCCAAATATCCGCAGGACAAGCAGGCGTCCGCGGTCATTTCCGCGCTCTGGCTCGCGCAGAAGCAGAACGGCTACTGGCTGCCGCGCGCAGCCATCGAGAAGGTCGCCGACACGCTCGGCATGCCCTACATTCGCGTGCTCGAGGTCGCGACCTTCTACACGATGTTCAACCTCGAACCCGTCGGCAAATATTTCATCCAGATGTGCGGCACCACGCCGTGCATGCTCGCCGGCTCCGACAGCATCAAGGCGATCTGCGAGAAGCGCATCGGCGAACAGCGCAAGGTGACCGCCGACGGTCTTTTCTCGTGGCTCGAGGTCGAATGCCTCGGCGCCTGCTGCAACGCGCCGATGGTGCAGATCAACGACGACTATTACGAAGATCTCAACGCCGCCAATTTCAACAAGCTGCTCGACGATCTCGCCGCCGGCCGACCGGTGAAGACGGGATCTCAGACCGGGCGCGTCGCCTCGGAGCCCGCCGGCGGCAAGATCACGACTTTGACGACGTTCTACGGCGCGGACGGCCTATCCGGCCCGCTCTCGGTTGCAGGAAAGAAGTGACCATGCTCGCCGACAAGGATCGCATCTTCCAGAACCTGTACGGCTTCGGCGACCCGGGCCTCAAAGGCGCGCGCGCGCGCGGCGCCTGGGACAATACGAAGGGCCTGATCGACAAGGGCAAGGACTGGATCATCAACGAGATGAAGGCGTCGGGCCTGCGCGGACGCGGCGGCGCGGGCTTTCCGACCGGTCTCAAATGGTCGTTCATGCCGAAGGCGACGGATGCGCGTCCGTCCTATCTCGTCGTCAACGCCGACGAGTCCGAACCCGGCACCTGCAAGGACCGCGAGATCATGCGCAATGATCCGCATCTGCTGGTGGAAGGCTGTCTGATCGCCTCCTTCGCGATGGAGGCGCACGCCTGCTACATCTACGTGCGCGGCGAATATATCGCCGAGCGCGAGGCGTTGCAGCGCGCGGTGGATGAGGCCTACGAGGCCAAGCTCATCGGCAAGGACAACGTGAACGGCTGGCCGTTCGATCTCTATGTGCATCACGGCGCCGGCGCCTACATCTGCGGCGAGGAGACTGCGCTGCTCGAAAGCCTCGAGGGCAAGAAGGGCATGCCGCGGCTGAAGCCGCCGTTTCCCGCCAACATGGGCCTCTACGGGTGCCCGACGACGGTCAACAACGTCGAGTCGATCGCGGTTGCGCCGACCATTCTGCGGCGCGGCGCGGCGTGGTTCGCCGGCTTCGGCGCCAAGAACAACGCGGGCACGAAACTCTTCTGCGTCTCCGGCCACGTCAACAAGCCGTGCAACGTCGAAGAGGCGATGTCGCTGCCGTTCCGCGAATTGATCGATACGCATTGCGGCGGCGTTCGCGGCGGCTGGGACAATCTGCTCGCGGTCATCCCCGGCGGCTCGTCCGTGCGCTGCGTGCCGGCCGACCAGATCATCGACTGCCCCATGGATTTCGACTCGCTGTCGAAGCTGCGCTCCGGCCTCGGCACGGCGGCGGTCATCGTCATGGACAAGTCGACCGACATCGTGCGCGCCATCGCGCGCCTGTCCTATTTCTACAAGCACGAGAGCTGCGGCCAGTGCACGCCCTGCCGCGAGGGCACGGGCTGGATGTGGCGCGTCGTCTCCCGCATGGCGGAGGGCAGGGCGCACAAGAAGGAAATCGACATGCTGCTGGAAGTCAGCAAGCAGATCGAAGGGCACACGATCTGCGCGCTCGGCGATGCGGCTGCCTGGCCGATACAGGGCCTCATCACGCATTTCCGCGGCGAGATCGAAAAGCGGATCGACGCCTATTCGGCAAAGGCGCCGCACGAGCCGGTCGAAGCGATCGGCGTGGCGGCGGAATAGGGCGACGGGAACGGGAACAATGGCGAAGATCATCGTCGACGGAATCGAGATAGACGTCCCTCCGGAGTTCACGCTGCTGCAGGCGTGCGAGGAGGCGGGCAAGGAGATTCCTCGCTTCTGCTATCACGAGCGTCTGTCGATCGCCGGCAATTGCCGCATGTGCCTCGTCGAGGTGAAGGGCGGCCCGCCGAAGCCGACCGCTTCCTGCGCCATGAGCGTGCGCGATCTGCGCCCCGGCCCCAACGGCGAACCGCCGGTCGTGCTGACCAATTCTCCGATGGTGAAGAAGGCGCGCGAAGGCGTGATGGAATTCCTTCTGATCAACCATCCGCTGGACTGCCCGATCTGCGACCAGGGCGGCGAATGCGACCTGCAGGACCAGGCCATGGCCTACGGCGTCGATTCCTCGCGCTTCGCCGAAAACAAGCACGCGGTGACCGACAAATACATCGGTCCGCTCGTCAAGACCTCGATGAACCGCTGCATCCATTGCACGCGCTGCGTCCGCTTCACCGCGGAAGTCGCCGGCACGTCCGACATGGGCGCGATCGGCCGCGGCGAGGACATGGAGATCACCACCTATCTGCAGACGGCGATGCGTTCCGAGCTTTCGGGCAATATCGCCGATATCTGCCCCGTCGGCGCGTTGCTGCCGAAGCCGCAGAACTTCCGGTCGCGTCCGTGGGAGTTGAACAAGACGCCGGGAATCGACGTGATGGACGCGGTCGGCTCGGCCATCCGCATCGACACGCGCGGCCGCGAAGTGATGCGCATCCTGCCGCGGATCAACGACGCGGTGAACGAGGAATGGATTTCCGACAAGACGCGGCAGGTCGTCGACGGCCTGAAGCGCCAGCGGCTCGATCGTCCCTTCGTCCGCGAAAACGGCAAGCTGCGTCCGGCTTCGTGGGCGGAGGCCTTCGCCGCCATCGCCGCGAAGGCGAAAACGGTAGCGCCTGAAAAAATCGGCGCGCTCGCCGGCGATCTCGTTTGCGTCGAGGAAATGTTCGCGCTGAAGGGCCTCGTAGAGGCGCTCGGTTCGAAAAACCTCGATTGCCGCCAGGACGGGACGAAGCTGCATCCGAAATTCGGCCGCGCATCCTATCTGTTCAATTCGACTATTCCGGGCATCGAGGAGGCCGACGCGCTCCTGATCGTGGGCTCGAACCCGCGCAAGGAAGCGCCGGTGCTGAATGCGCGCATCCTCAAGCGCTATCGCGCCGGCAAGTTCATGACCGGCCTCATCGGCGAGCGCGCCGACCTCACCTACGATTACGTCTATTTCGGCGCCGGACCGGATTCGATCGCCGAATTCCTGTCGAAGGCGCCGAAGGATCTGGCCAAGCCGATGATCATCGTCGGGCAGGCGGCCCTCCGTCGTCCCGATGGCGCTGCGTTGCTCGCGACGCTGGCGAAAGCCGCGTTCGACCTCGGCGTCGTGAAGGACGGATGGAACGGCTTCAACGTGCTTCACACAGCCGCGGCGCGCGTCGGCGGCCTCGACATCGGCTTTGTGCCGGGCGATGGCGCCCATTGCGCCACCGCGATGACGAACGGCGGCGTCGACCTCCTGTTCAATCTCGGCGCCGACGAAATCGACGTCGCCCCGGGCGCTTTCGTCGTCTACATCGGCACGCATGGCGATCGCGGCGCCCATCGCGCCGACGTCATTCTTCCCAGCGCAGCCTACACCGAGGCGAGCGGTCTCTACGTCAATACGGAAGGACGCGTGCAACGCGCCGATCGCGCGGGCTTCCCGCCCGGCGACGCGCGCGAGGGCTGGGCGATTTTCCGCGCCCTGTCGGACGTGCTCGGCAAGAAGCTGCCTTTCGACTCGCTCGCGCAACTGCGCGAGGCGCTGGTCGCCGCGCATCCGCACTTCGCGCACATCGACGAGGTCGTTCCCGCCGACGTCGCGGCGTTGAAGGATCTCGCAGGATTGGCCGGCGCGCTCGACAAGTCGCCGTTCGGCCGTGCGGTCGAGGACTTCTATTTGACCAATTCCATAGCGCGCGCGTCCGCGGTCATGGCGGAATGCTCCGCAGTCGCCGCCGGCGGCTATGCGCAGGCAGCCGAGTAGGGAACGAGAGATGCAAATGCTCAATTCCATCGGCGAATGGCTCGGACCGGCGCTTCCGGCGGTTATGGCGGCTCTCAAGAGCCTCGTGCTGCTTGTCGCCGTGCTGCTGTCCACAGCCGTCCTGATTTACGGCGAGCGCAAGGTCTGGGCGGCCGTCATGTTGCGTCGCGGGCCGAACGTCGTCGGCCCCTGGGGCGTGCTGCAGGCCTTCGCCGACTTTCTGAAATTCATTCTGAAAGAACCGATCATCCCCGACGGCGCCAACAAGGGCGTGTTTCTTCTGGCGCCGTATATCGGCGTCGTCCTCGCCTTCATGGCCTGGGCCGTCATTCCCGTGAACAACGGCTGGGTCGTCGCCAACATCAACGTCGGCGTCCTTTACATTTTCGCTGTGTCCTCGCTCGGCGTCTACTCGATCATCATGGCGGGATGGGCGTCGAACTCGAAATATCCGTTCCTGTCGGCGCTTCGCGCGGCCGCGCAGATGGTGTCCTACGAAGTTTCGATCGGCTTCGTCATCGTGACGGTGCTGCTCTGCGCGGGATCGCTGAACCTCACCGAGATCGTCGAGGCGCAGAACACGAAATACGGCATCCTCGGCTGGTACGGCGTGCGTCTGTTTCCGATGTTCGTCATCTTCTTCGTGTCGGCGCTCGCCGAGACGAACCGGCCGCCATTCGACCTCGCCGAAGCAGAATCCGAACTCGTCGCCGGCTATGCGGTCGAATATTCCGCCTCGCTCTATCTGCTGCAGTTCCTGACCGAACTCGTTGCAATCCTCACGATGTCGTCGCTGATGGCGGTGCTGTTCCTCGGCGGCTGGCTGTCGCCATTCCCCTGGATTCCCGTCATCGGCGCTCCGAGCGTCTTCTGGTTCCTCCTGAAGGGTTGGAGCGTCGTCTTCATGTTCTCGCTCGTGAAGCTGATCGTGCCCCGCTATCGCTACGACCAGCTCATGCGGCTCGGCTGGAAGGTGTTTCTGCCGATCTCGCTCGTCGCCGTGATCATCGTCGCCTTCGTCGTCAAACTGGCTGGGGCCTGAGGTAGAGTCATGAAACTCGACACAGCCGTCCGTTCGCTGTTCCTAACGGAATTCGTCAAGGCAGGCGTCCTGGCGATGAAGTATTTCTTCAAACCGAAGCTGACGCTCAACTATCCGCACGAGAAGAACCCGCAATCGCCGCGCTATCGCGGGGAGCATGCGCTGCGCCGCTATCCGAACGGCGAGGAACGCTGCATCGCGTGCAAGCTCTGCGAGGCGATCTGTCCCGCCCAGGCGATCACGATCGAGGCCGGCCCACGCCGCAACGACGGCACCCGTCGCACGACGCGCTACGACATCGACATGATGAAGTGCATCTATTGCGGCTTCTGCCAGGAAGCCTGTCCGGTCGATGCGATCGTCGAGGGGCCGAACGCCGAATTCGCGACCGAGACGCGCGAGGAATTGCAATACGACAAGCAGCGGCTGCTCGACAACGGCGCCCGCTGGGAGCGCGAGCTCGCGCGCAACATCGCGCTCGACGCGCCCTATCGCTGAGGGTCCGCAGACATGGCCGTCGCCTTTTTCTATCTCTTCTCGGCGATCATGCTGGCTTCCGCCTTCATGGTCATCGCCGCCAGGAACCCCGTGCACTCCGTGCTGTTCCTGATCCTCGCCTTCGTGAACGCGGCGGGCCTGTTCATGCTGGCCGGCGCGGAATTCCTCGGCATGATCCTGATCGTCGTCTATGTCGGCGCGGTCGCGGTCCTCTTCCTGTTCGTCGTCATGATGCTGGACGTCGACTTCGCCGAATTGAAGCGCGGCTTCCTGCAGGTTCTCCCGATCGGCGCGATCGTCGGCGCGGTCGTCGCGATCGAACTCATTCTCGTCGTAGGCTCGTGGGCGATCGCGCCGGAGGGCTCGGCTCCGCTCGGCGCGCCGATGAAGCCCGGCCTCACCAACACGCAGGCGCTCGGGCAGGTGCTCTACACGCAATACCTGCTGTTCTTCCAGCTCGCGGGCCTCGTTCTGCTGACGGCGATGATCGGCGCGATCGTGCTGACGCTGCGCCACAAGGTCGTAAAGCGGCAGAACATTCCCGAGCAGAACGCGCGCACGCAGGCGGGCGTCGTCGAAATCAAGAAAGTGCCCTTCCGGGCCGGCGTCTAGAGGCGGACATGGCGGTTTCCCTCACCCACTACCTGGTCGTCGCGGCGATCCTGTTCACGATCGGCGTCGCCGGCATCATCCTCAATCGCAAGAACATCATCGTGATCCTGATGTCGGTCGAGCTCATTCTGCTCTCGGTCAACATCAATCTGGTGGCGTTTTCGTCCGCGCGCGGCGATCTCGTCGGGCAGGTGTTCGCGCTGTTCATTCTCACGGTGGCGGCGGCGGAAGCGGCCATCGGTCTTGCGATCCTCGTCACCTACTATCGCAACCGCGGCTCGATCGCGGTCGAAGACATCAACGCGATGAAGGGCTGAGATGTACCAGGCGATCGTCTTTCTCCCGCTGCTCGGTTTCCTCATCGCCGGGTTCGTCGGCAACCGGATTGGTCCTCGTCCGACCGAAATCGTCACGACGGGGCTCCTGTTGGTCTCGGCGGTCCTGTCCTGGATCGTCTTTTCGGACGTGGCGCTCGGCCATGGACACGCCAGCGCGCCGATCGTCGCCAACTGGCTCACGTCCGGCGTCCTGAAGGTCGACTGGGCGTTGCGCGTCGACTCGCTGACGGCGGTCATGCTCGTCGTCGTCACGACCGTGTCGAGCCTCGTGCATCTCTATTCGATCGGCTACATGCACGAAGACCCGAGCCGGCCGCGCTTCTTCGGCTATCTCTCGCTGTTCACCTTCGCCATGCTCATGCTGGTGACGGCCGACAATCTCGTTCAGATGTTCTTCGGCTGGGAGGGCGTCGGCCTCGCCTCCTACCTGCTCATCGGCTTCTGGTATGAGAAACCGTCGGCCTGCGCGGCCGCCATCAAGGCGTTCGTCGTCAACCGCGTCGGCGATTTCGGCTTCGCGCTCGGCATTTTCCTCGTGTTCCTGCTCACGGGGTCGGTCTCGTTCGACGCGATCTTCGCCGCCGCGCCGGGCGTCGCCAAGACGACGCAGGCGTTCGGCTATACGTGGGACACCTGGACCATCGTCTGCCTGCTGCTGTTCATGGGCGCGATGGGCAAGTCGGCGCAGTTCCTTCTGCACACCTGGCTTCCCGACGCGATGGAAGGCCCGACGCCGGTCTCCGCGCTCATCCACGCCGCGACCATGGTCACCGCGGGCGTCTTCATGGTGGCCCGCCTCAACCCCCTGTTCGAGTTGTCGCCCGCCGCGCAATCCTTCGTGGTCGTCATCGGCGCGACGACGGCGATCTTCGCCGCGACAGTCGGCCTCGTCCAGAACGACATCAAGCGCGTCATCGCCTATTCGACCTGTTCGCAGCTCGGCTACATGTTCGTCGGCCTCGGCGTCGGCGGCTATGCGATCGGCATCTTCCACCTGTTCACGCACGCTTTCTTCAAGGCGCTGCTGTTCCTCGGCGCGGGCTCGGTCATCCACGCGATGCACCACGAGCAGGACATGCGCAACATGGGCGGCCTGCGCAAGGAGATACCCTTCACCTTCTGGATGATGACGATCGGCACGCTGGCGCTGACGGGGTTCCCCTTCACCGCCGGCTATTATTCCAAGGACGCCATCATCGAGGCGGCCTACGCCGCCGGCGCGCATTCGTCGGCCGCCACTTATGGCTTCCTGATGACGCTGATCGCGGCGGGCCTCACCTCCTTCTACTCCTGGCGGCTTGTCTTCATGACGTTCTTCGGCGAGCGCGGCGCGAACGCTGCGCACGACGATCACGCGCATGACGATCATGCGCATGACGACCACGGCCACGACGATCATGGCCATGGCGATCACACGCCGCATGAAAGCCCTGTCGTGATGCTGATCCCGCTCGGCGTTCTGGCGATCGGCGCGCTGTTTGCGGGCATCGTCTTCGCGCCGGATTTCCTCGGCAAGGGCTTCGAGGAATTCTGGAAGGGCGCGATCGGCGAAACGCACATCATGCATGCCATGCACGAGATCCCGGAAGCCGTCGGCTTCCTGCCGACCGTGCTGATGGCGCTCGGCTTCCTCGTTGCGCTGTGGTTCTACATTCTCGCGCCCGGCACGGCGGATCGTCTGGCCAGAGCCAATCCCGTTCTGTACCGCTTCCTGCTCAACAAATGGTATTTCGACGAGCTCTACGACTTCCTGTTCGTGCGGCCGGCGAAGCGCCTCGGCAGGTTCCTGTGGAAGACCGGCGACGGCGCCATCATCGACGGCCTCGGACCGGACGGCATTTCGGCGCG
>JAGWTW010000014.1 GCA_028868735.1 Hyphomicrobiales bacterium
TGGCCTCCCTGCTCCCGAATTTCGTCCCGACCTTCGCAAATTTCGCCGAAGCCTGGGACCAGGCCGATTTTCCTGTCTATGCGCTAAATTCCACGATCATCTGCGGTGGCATCTTGCTCATCCAATTGCTGACGATGTCGCTCGCGGGTTTCGCATTTGCACGACTCGAATTTCGCGGGCGCGACCTGCTGTTCAATCTCGTTCTGACGCAGATGATGGTCGCTCCCGTCATCCTGATCGTCCCCAATCTGAAAACGATAGCAGCTCTGGGTCTCTACGATACGCTCGGCGGCGTCATGGCGCCCTATCTTGCCACCGCGTTCGGCGTCTTTCTCATGCGGCAGACCTTTCGCACGGTGCCGCGGGAATTCGAGGAAGCCGCGTTGATGGACGGGGCGAAGTGGATCGACCTGATCCGGCACGTCTACCTGCCGCTCGCAAAGCCTGCGGTCGTCGCCTTTTCAATCGTCTCCGTGGTTGCGCACTGGAACGAATTTCTGTGGCCGCTGATGGTCGTCAATTCTCCGTCGCGTCGCCCGCTTACGGTCGGTCTCGCGATGTTCACGCAAGGCGCCGAGGGCGCGCAGGCGTGGGGAGTCGTGGCCGCTGGCACATTGATCGTGATCGCGCCGCTGGTGGTCGTGTTTCTGATCTTTCAACGGCGCTTCGTCGAAAGCTTCATGGCGTCCGGACTCAAATAGAGGAGCTAATAATGTTACCGCCCCTGAAATGGATGAAATATGCGGGCCTTGCGCTTGCGCTCGCCGCTTCGCCCGCGTGGGCGGATACGTCGATCGATCTCTTCTTTCCCGTGCCCGTCGACGGCGCGCTCGCCAAAAGCATGAGCGAGCTGATCAAGAAATTCAACGACAGCCAGACCGACATCAAGGCGACGCCGGTATTCACCGGAAGCTACGACGAGACCCTCATCAAGACGCGCGCGGCGACCAAGGCTGGCAAGCCGCCGGCCGTCGTTATCATGTCAGCGAACTTCCTGACCGACCTGGCGATCGAAAAAGAAATCCAGCCGCTCGACGATCTCATCGCCGCCGACAAAATGACGAACGCCGCCTTCATGAAGCAATTCTTTCCCGCCCTTTCCGGCAACGCCGTCATCGACAGCCACGTCTACGGCGCGCCGTTCCAGAACTCGACGCCGCTGCTCTACTACAATGCCGAGCAGTTCAAGGCCGCAGGCCTCGATCCCGACAAGCCGCCGCAGACATGGGCCGAACTCGTCGACGACGCCAAGAAGCTGACCCAACGCGAAGGCGAGCGCGTCACACGCTACGGAATCATGCTCCCCTCGAACTACGATTACGGCGGCTGGACGCTCGAGGCGCTCACGATGTCCAACGGCGGCGCTTACTTCAATCCGGAGTATGGCGGCGAGGTGTATTACGATACGCCCACCATGCTCGGCGCGCTGACGTTCTGGTCGGACCTCGTTTACAAGCACAAGGTGCATCCGAGCGGCCTGACGCCGGCGCCAGCAATCACGACGGCGTTTCTGGCCGGTCAGGCCTCGATGATGATCATTTCGACCGGGTCGCTCACGTTTATTCGCGGCGCGGCCAAATTTCCGTTCAAGGTCGCCTTCGTCCCTCGAAACGTGCACAACGAAGTGCCGATAGGCGGCGGTTCGCTCGTGCAGCCTGTCGGTCTCGACGACGCGCACCGCAAGGCGGGCTGGACGCTGATCAAATGGCTGACGAGCCCGGAACAGTCCGGCTGGTGGAGCCGCGCGACCGGCTATTTCGCACCGAACATGGCGGCCTACGATCTTCCGGAAATGAAGGATTTTCTCGCCAAGAATCCGGAGGCTGATACTGCCGTCAAACAGCTCGCCTACGCCCGTCCATGGTTTGCCACCTACAAGACCGTGGCGGTCCGCAAGGCTCTTGAAGACCAGCTCCAGGCGGTCCTCTCCGGAAAGATCGAACCGAAGGCAGCGCTGCAGCAGGCGCAGAAGGACGCTGATGCGATCATGAAGCCCTATGTCGACGCAACGGCATTGAAGCTGCCCTGACCGCCGTTTCATCCTACGCGACAGCGCGGGCGACGAACGCCCGCGCCCATCCATGAAGCTCGACCATGCTGATCGCCCAGATTACCGATCTCCATTTGCGCCCGCGCGGGAAAGCCGCCTATCGGGTCTCCGAGACCAATATGCTCGCCGAACGGGCTTTCGCTGCGCTCGCCGCACTGAGACCTGCTCCCGACGTCGTTCTGATCACCGGCGACCTCACGGACTGCGGCCTGCCCGAGGAATACGAGATCCTGCGTGGCCTCGTTAAACGCCTGCCGATGCCGGTCTTCGCCGTCCCGGGCAATCACGATCGTCGCGACGCCATGCATAAGGCCCTGCCGGAAATGGCGCCCATGCACGCCCGCGACGAATTCATCCAGTTCGTCGTCGATGATTTTCCGATCCGCCTGATCGGCCTCGACACGGTGACGCCGGGCAAAAGCAGCGGCGCGCTCTGCAGCAGACGCTTGCGGTTTCTCGAAGAGGCGCTCGCATCAGAGCCGCAGCGACGCACACTGATCTTTATGCATCATCCACCGTTCATTACCGGCGTCGATCATATGGATCACATTCGGCTGCTCGATGGCGCCGACGGATTCTCAGAGATTCTCGCGCGTAACCCGCAGGTGCGGCTCGTCGTCTGCGGCCATGTTCATCGCAAGATCGTCACGCGCGTCGGCCACGCCATATGCTCGATCGCGCCGAGCGTCGGTCATCAGGTCGCCTTCGATTTTCTTAACGGCGCCGAAGGAGGGCTGGTTTTCGAACCACCGGCCTTCGACCTGCATTGGCTGCCGGATGCAGGCGAACTCGTTTCGCACACCGTCTATGTCGAACGATATCCCGGTCCGTTTCCGTTCGCCCTCGATCCGGACTATCCCGGCGGCCATTGAGACGCTCGCTGCGCGTCAATGTTTGCCGGCGAGCAGGATCTGGAACGCGCTCAATACGATCTCGAAGAAGATGAGCAGGATGACGATGAACTCGAGCCGCGTCGCCCGATCGGCCTCGATCACGTCCGTCAGGGCTCGGCCCGTTTCGACGATGACGTCGAGCTTGTTCTTGAGAGTCTCGGCGCGTTCGTCGAGTTCGTATTCGTCATTCAGACGCGCATAGAGGCGCTCGAGGTCCGGACGGTCCCACAGAATGTCCGGCTTTTCCTGCACGGCTATGCGGCCGGAGACGCGATGCTGCACCAGGAGCGCCTGTCCGATCAATTCGAGCATTGGTCGACGCTTCCAGGGCGGGCGACCGAATTGTGCCAGTTGAACCGCGAATGGCTCGATCGCGTCGAACACGGAATTGACAGAACGTTCGTAACGTCCGAGCGCGACCGATTTTGCGAGCGCATCGGCGATCACCAGAAAGCGCTCGTCCGTCATCGCCGGGATAGAAATCGGACCGCCTGGCGGCACCATCTCCTCCTTCCCGTCGATCACGGCGATGATTGCGGTCTCTTCGTCCTCGCGCCCCGCTCGAACGCCGCTGACGCGAGTGGAGAGGCGGGCGACGATCTCCTCCTCTTCGAGCGGCGACAATCCAGCGAGAACAGCAATGCCGAACCGGTAGAGAGCGACCCGACCGTGCTCTCCCGCATGGAAGGCGAGCGGCACGGTCGCGATCGTGTCCGGTCGCTCAAGGCCCGCCGTGTCGATGCGCTCGCCCAGCGAAAGCGCGCGAACCGTTATCTTGCGGGCTCCGTCATTTCCCGTTTGCATGGACATCGCGCCTGGATCGCCGGATTAGGTGGAAGCTGCGTCAGTGTCCAGGCGACGCGCCAATCCTACTTCGATCCTTCGGACGCGGCAGACTTTTTGGACTTATCCTTTTTCGAGCCAGGGGCCGCAAGTTCGCTCAAAAGCTGCTCGGCCCATGCGACCTCGCCGCTCGCCTGCAGCTCTTTCTGACGCAAGCGTTCGCGGAGGCGATCGGCCGCCGACGAGGGTTGCTCGCCGCCCTTGAGCGGCTCGGTTTTCCTCACGAGCGACCGCGCCCGATCGAGTTCCTTTTCAGCATTCTTCTTGAATTTGTCGACGGCTTTCGCCAAACGCTTGCTATCCTTACTCATACCCGTCTCCAGCGCACCTATCGCCAGACGGACCTATAGCCGACCGCAGCGCGGCTCGTCTAATGTGACGTTTTTATGACATTGTGACGTCAGCATCTTCGCAGGACGCTCATGGTCACAATATCGCCGACCAGCGCGACCTGATCGACGCAGGCAAGACCAACTTCATCAAAATGCCGATCGACGCCAGCGGCGTAGGTTCCGGCGAAGGCGAATTTGAGCCAGGGCGACATCACGCGCATGCCGGCGCGCACGAGCGGCCGATCCGACAATCTATAATCAACCAGCCTGATCTCTCCATTCATTCTGCAAACGCGCGCAAGTTCCGCCAGCGCCGCCAGCTGCGCGTTCTCCGGTATGCACATGAAGACGAAGGTGGCGACAACCGCGTCGAAGCGCTCGTTTGGAAGATCCAGTTTCGCGAGGTCCATTCGCCGAAACTCGACATCCCTGCGAAGCCGCGCGGCCCGCGCGCGGGCTTGCGCAAGCATCGCGCCGCTCGCGTCCACCGCCGTCACCCGCGCCGACGGCGGGTAAGCAACGATATTGCACCCGGTGCCGGCGCCCGCGTCCAGAACGTCGCCCGCGAGCCCCTGAAACACCCGCGCCCGCAAACGACGCTTCCACGTCAGCTCATATGGGCTGTCAAGAATATCGTAGATTGGCGCGATGCGGTCATAGGTTTTCCGCGCGGCCGTCATTGATGCCTCCGTCATACAGGTAATCCACGCGTCTACTTTACGGGCTCGCAGCCAACCTCGACCGGCGCGCCATCCAGGGTTGTTCGCAGCAGTGCGACAATGCTGTCTACAGCTTGTGCAAGGTCGCCATCGTTTGAAATCGTAACGTCCGCGTCGACCGGAACGCCGGACGCACGCTCGACCCGCTGCGCCATGTCGTCTTCCCGACCGCGGAGTTTCAGCCGCTCAAGAAGCGTGGCTGGAGACGCCGATACTTGCACAATGATCGTGCGGGCCCACATCGCGCGAGCGACTTCTGTCACCGAACGCGACGCATTCGCAATTACAGAGACGCCGCGCGCAAGATCGATCGCGACGCTTGCCGGAATTCCGTAGTTGAGACCATGTGCATCCCATGCGAGCAGGAACCCGCCCAGCCTGCGCGCAGCGGCAAACTGCGGCTCGGTCAACGCGTAATTGTGCTCGTTGCCATCTGGCGACCGCGTAATGTAGCGTCTCGCAAAGCGGATTCGATGATCGCTTTCGAACGCCCGCCGCGCCTCCCGCAAAATGGAATCTTTTCCAGCCCCGGACGGGCCGACGACAAGGATCAGCGCGCCCTCAGAAGACACGGGCGCCCGCCCGCCACGCGCGTCGCACCGACGGCGTTCGGTCGTGGACCGCGACCTGAATGATGTCCGCGCGCAGATCCGCAGCGATCTCACCGCGATCTGAAAGCCCGGTTGCTTCTGCCGGGTTGCGCGTGACCATGGCGACGGCCTGAGGAAGCGTGATCGACTCCACGCGTCGCGGAAGATCGAAGGCCGCCATCAAGAGGCTGCCCGGCACGTAGTCTGACGAAAGGATTTCCAGTGCGCCGGCCCGCGCCAGATCTTCAGCCGCGATGTTGCCGGAATGCGACCCGCCCCGCACCAGATTGGGCGCTCCCATCATGACCTTGATGTTCGCAGCCCGAGACGCTGTTGCCGCTTCGAGCGTTGTCGGGAACTCTGCGATCGAGACCCGATCGTCGATCGCCTCGGCGACCTGATCCAATGTCGCGTCGTCGTGACTGGCGATCGCCGCGCCCTGCGCCTGAGCGAGGCGGACAAGCGCTTTGCGATGCTCCTGCGCGTATCGGGCATGCATCTCGATCCGCTCGCTCACGAAGGCGGAAAAGTCTTCTTCGCTAGTGAGACCGTGGCGCTGATAGTAAGTGCGCATCTTGTCCATGTCGCGGAACTGCCGTTGCCCCGGCGTGTGATCCATCAAGGAGACGAGCTGGACGTCCCGCTCAGCCATGTAGGAACGTGCTTCTTCCACCACGTCGGGGGTCGCGATCTCGCACCGCAGGTGAGTGAGATGGTCGGCCCGCAAGAGGCCCGCACCCTTGAGGTCCGAAATAGCGGAAGCGAGCGCATGAAGCGCCTTCGAAACGCCGTCGCGATGGGTCAGCGCACCGACGCGAAGAGAATCGAAGACGGTCGTTATGCCAGCGCCGACGATTTGCGCATCGTAGGCGAGAACGGCGGCCTTCGGCTCCCACTGCACCTTGGGTCGAGGCTCGATGTGCGCCTCGAGATGGTCCGTGTGAAGCTCGATCAGGCCCGGAAGAATATAGTCGCCCCCGACATTGAGCGAAGGACCTGTCGGATCTCCATCGCCGAATTCGAGGATCCGGCCATCCTCGACTCGCAGCCAGCCATGCTGCACGCTGTCTCTCAAGACGAGCCGGGCGTTCGATAGCGTAAATGCTTCGTCAGACATGGAGACCGCCTCCGCCGTTCGGCGCCCGCATTTCGACGATTCGATCGGCGACGCGGTCGCGGGTCTCTACGTCGTGCATGATCGCAAGCATTGCCGCGCCGGCCCGGCGGCGCTCCATGACGAGGTCTTCGACCGCGGCTCGATTGGCCGCATCCAGCGAAGCGGTCGGTTCGTCGAGCAGCAAGACAGGTCGCTCCACCACAAATCCGCGCGCAATGTTGACGCGTTGCTGCTCGCCGCCCGAAAATGTCGCGGGCGCGACGTCCCAAAGCCGCGCAGGAACGTTGAGCCGCTCGAGGAGCGTTTCCGCCCGGCGCCGCGCAATCTCGTCCTCGACACCGGCGACGCGCGCTTCCTCGGTGATCAGGTCGCGAGCCCCGATACGCGGGATCGCTCGCAGAAACTGACTGACGTATCCGAGCGTCCTGCGACGCAGGGCCATGATCTCACGGGGCGTCGCACAGGCCACATCGATCGCGCCGCCCACATCCTCGACCAGGATCGACCCACTGTCGCATCTGTAGGATCCGTAGATCATCTTGAGGAGCGTCGACTTGCCCGCACCGGACGGGCCATGCAACGCGACGCAGGACCCACGCTCGACGTCCAGGGACAGTTGCGACAAGGCGGTGAAGGTCACCCCGCCCTGCAAATGGAGATGAAAGGATTTCGTCGCCTCGCGTATTCGGACGGCCGTCATGTCAGACCTGCAGCATCGAGGAAACCAGCAATTGCGTGTATGGCTCTCGAGGATCCTCCAGGACCTGGTCGGTAAGCCCGGACTCGATCGCAATTCCGTGCCGCATGACGATCATCCGATCCGACAGCAGCCGCGCGACCGCGAGATCATGGGTCACGATTACCACGGACAACGAGAATTCGCGGACGAGGCTCCGGATCTGATCGAGCAGCCGCGCCTGCACCGAAACATCCAGGCCGCCGGTCGGTTCGTCCATGAACACGAGGCGCGGTCGGGTGACGAGGTTTCGCGCGATCTGCAGGCGCTGACGCATGCCGCCGGAAAAAGTCTGGGGCGACTCGTCAATTCTCATGGGATCGATCTCGACCCTGCCCATCCAGTCGAGTGCTTCGGACCGGATGCGCCGGTAGCGTCGCTCGCCTGCGCCGATCAAACGCTCGCCGACATTCGCGCCGGCCGAAACGCCCATGCGAAGCCCCTCGGCTGCGTCCTGCCGCACGAAACCCCAGTCCGTCCGCATCAGAAGCCGTCGTTCGGCTTCGCCGAGCGTTGCAAGGTCACGCGTATTGCCATCGCGCATGCGATAGAAAATTCGGCCAGAAGTTGCCGGGGTCGAGCCCGACAGAACCGAAAGCAGGGTCGATTTGCCCGACCCGGATTCTCCGACGACAGAGACGACTTCGCCGTCATACAGGTCGAAGCTGACATTGGCGCACCCGATCCGGGACCCATAAAGCCGCGACACATGATCGGCGACGAGCAGCGGAACCTCGCAACTCATGCGATTTCCTCAGGCGCCGTCCGGCGCATGAGCGCTCGTTCGCAGAAATCCGTATCGGAGCACACGAACATGCGCGCGCCTTTGTCGTCCGTCACGACCTCGTCCAGAAAGACGCCTGTCGACCCGCATAGAGCGCATGGTCGGTCCGGCGCGCCGCGCTCGAACGGATGATCCTCGAAGTCGAGCGACACAACCGACGTATAGGGCGGGATTGCATAGATGCGCTTTTCACGACCGGCGCCGAACAATTGCAACGCAGGCGACATGTCCATTTTCGGATTGTCGAATTTCGGCGTCGGCGACGGGTCCATGAGATACCGGCCATTGACGCGAACCGGATAGGCATAAGTCGTCGCGATATGTCCATGCCGCGCAATGTCCTCGTAGAGCTTCACATGCATCAGTCCATATTCCTGGAGCGCATGCATCGTGCGCGTCTCGGTTTCCCGTGGCTCCAGAAATCGCAAAGGCTCTGGAATAGGCACCTGGAAGACGATCGTCTGCCCTTCTTTGACGGCGTCCTCGGGAATGCGATGGCGGGTTTGGATGATCGTCGCCTTGCTGGTGTGGGTCGTCGTCGCCACCCCAGCCGTCTTCTGGAAGAAGCGGCGGATCGACACCGCATTTGTCGTATCGTCCGAACCCTGATCGATGACCTTCAGGATATCGTCGGGTCCGAGGATCGCGGCAGTCACCTGCACGCCGCCCGTGCCCCAGCCATAAGGCATCGGCATCTCGCGCGACGCGAACGGAACCTGATAGCCCGGTATTGCGATCGCCTTCAGGATCGCACGCCGGATCATCCTCTTCGTCTGCTCGTCGAGATAGGCGAAATTGTAGCCTGTCGCGATTGGCGCGCTCATTCCGCCGCCTCTCGCGCAAGCGTGGTCTGCGCGGCGTCAAACTCGGCTCGCAGCAAGCGCACCAGCGACAACTCGCTCTGGAAATCGACGTAATGGGGAAGTTTCAGGTGTTCGACGAATCCTGTCGCCTGAACATTGTCGGCGTGCGAAAGCACGAATTCCTGATCCTGTGCAGGCGCGACGCATTCTTCGCCCAATTCCTGCGCCCGTAGCGCACGATCAACCAGCGCCATTGCGATGGCCTTTCGCTCGCTCTGCCCGAATGCAAGGCCATAACCGGTCGTGAACTGTGGCGGCGCAGTTCCGGAGCCCTTGAACTGGTTCACCATCTCGCATTCGGTGAGGCGAATGCGGCCGAGCGGCACCGCAAAGCCGACCTCCTCGGCGAAGAATTCTATATCGACTTCGCCGAATCGGATTTCGCCGACGAATGGGTGCGAACGCCCGTAGCCGCGCTGCGTGGAATAGCCGAGCGAGAGGAGATAGCCTTCGTCAGCGCGCGCGAGCGTCTGGAGCCTTGCGTCGCGCCGAGCGGGAAAAGTCGGCGCTTCCCGTGTGATATCGGCCGGCGGTCCGTCGATTGAGTCGGAGGGTCGCTCGATCAGCCCTTCATCGGCCAGGAGCTCGGCGACGCGCGGCGTCGCTGCTCTCTCCTTGTATGCGTGATCTGGCGACGCATCGTCCGAGCCAGGTTCGTCGGTGTCGAAATCAATGAGACGGTGGGTGTAGTCGAACGTCGGGCCGAGCACCTGTCCGCCCGGAAGATCCTTGAACGTCGCGGAGATACGACGCGCCAGCTTCATCTCCCTCGTTTCGACGGGGTCGGAATAGCCAAAGCGCGCAAGGGTCGTCCGGTAGGCCCTGACCAGAAAAATCGCTTCGATGAGGTCGCCGCGCGCCTGCTTGATAGCGGTCGCTGCAAGTTCGCGGTCATAGAGAGAGCCCTCGACCATCACCCGATCGACCGCGAGTGTAAGTTGTTCGACGATCTGCGCCGATTCGACCGGCGGAAGAGAGCGATCGCCGCGGCGTGCGCGCGCCAGAAGCCGATGGGCTGCGTCTATGGCGCGCTCGCCGCCCTTGACCGCAACATACATCGTCAGACCTCGATCATTGCGGAGCGCGGAATTGCCGCGATGCTGTCGCCGCAGACGAAAATGAAATCGACCCCGCGCGGGAAAAGGGGCTGCAAGGCCGTGCGCTCGTCCCACAATCCCGACCGAGCGCGACCGATCTCCAGTTGCGCTGCTCCCTGGATGCCCGGTCCAATCACGGTTACGCCGCTGGCGTTCGAAAGAACCTCGACGACCATGACAACGGTGGTCGAACGATCGGGATAGGCGTCCGACCCGAGCGCGACGCTTTCGAGAGTCGGAACGGCCATTGGATCCGATACAAAGGCAAAGGCGGCAAGCGCGGGATTCCGAACAAGGGGCGCACCCGTATGGAAACGTAGCCAGTCCGCGACATTCGCGCGGTCCAGCGCGCTATCGAGCCAAACTGGCGTTTCGAAGTCGCAGAGCGCATGCGCGAGATCGCCCATGCAGTCGGGAAGAGGACAATTTGCGTCGCGATCGCCAACGCGTTCTATCCGGGCGGGGTGCGCCATAGCCGTCATGACGGCGCGAAAGACGGATTGGTTCCGTCGCGCCCCATCGTCGATAGCAGGGGCGAGCGCCATCAATCCTCTCCACGCACGAGCGTAAAGAAATCGACGCGCGTCGCCGCTGTCTCGGCCGCGGCGACGGCGTCCTTGCGCCTAAGCATCTGCGCAAGAGGCGCTATGATTTCAGACTCGACCGTTGCGCGCCACTTCGGACACTGCCAAAGCGCATCGACGAGAGCCGCACGGTTCGCTTTCTCTTCGTCGCGTCCAAAGACGTAGGAAAAGCCGGTCTCCCCGGTCGGCAGGCGCACGACCGCGCGCGTCACCGTGGCTTCTCCGAGATTGAAGGGCGCACCGATCCCGGCGATCCGGCCACGCAGCATGACCAGTCCGATTTGCACAGGACGGACGTTGCGCCCGCGCGGGAGGGCTTCGATCGCGCCAATTTGCTTGTCGATATCGACGCGCTCAGATCGCGCGAGAACCGCCATGACGCGCCGACGTCCCGCCGTCTCCGTTTCGCTCTCGATGCGCATGTCTTTTGCTAGAACCAACATGTGACATCGCCGTGACGCGTCACCCGGAAATCGTCATGCCCGCGCGTAGGCGCGACGAGACGAAGTCAATCGCCGCAACGGCGCCCAAGATGAGGAGAACAATGAAAGACACCTGCCGCCATTCGAGCGTCCGTATCTGTTCTGCGAGGTGCAGTCCGATACCGCCTGCGCCGACGATGCCGATGATGGTCGCCGAGCGGGTGTTCGACTCGATGAAATACAGGATCTGGCCGGCGACGATCGGCAGCACCTGCGGCACGACCCCGAACCTGATTTCGGAAATGCGCCCCCCGCCCGCAGCCCGCACGCCGTCGATCTGACGTTCGTCAATAGTCTCGATCGCCTCGGAAAAGAGTTTGCCGAGGGCGCCGAAATCCGACGTTGCAATGGCGAGAACGCCAGCGAACGGCCCGAGCCCGACCACGTTGATCCAGATGAGCGCCCAGACCAGCATGTCGATGCCTCGAATGGCGTCGAACAGGCGACGCGTCGAAAATCGCGCGATCCAGATCGGCAGAACGTTCCGGGCGGCGCAAAACCCGGCGACGAATGCGAATGCCGAAGCCAGCAAAGTTCCGAGGAATGCAATGGCGAGCGTCTCGCCCATCGCATACAGATAAACTGTCAGATGTTGTCCCGGGCTCGGCGGAACCATGAGCTCAAGAAACCAAGCAAGCTGACGGAACCCGGATCCGAGACGACCAAAATCGAAATCAAGTCTAAGCACCCCGAAACAGAAGGCGCCGAAACCAACAGCGACTCCAGCGGTTAACGCGACGCGTCTTCGGAACGACGGTCGGAAAGCGTAGGGGTAGGAGGCAACGAGACGCTCGCAATCGGCGATGGACAGGCCCGCCTTCATTGCGGCGTCTCGCTCAACGTCCGTCGCAGCCGTTCGGTCGTAACGTCGAGCAGAACTACGGTCGCGATTATCATGAGCAGGATCGCGCTCACATCCGAATAGTAGAACTTTCGGATCGCCTCGATCAGGTCCTGTCCTACGCCGCCAGCCCCGACGAAACCCAGAACGGTAGCGCCGCGCACGTTGATCTCGAACCGCAAGAGCGCGTAGCTCGCGAAACCTGGCAGCACCTGCGGCAGCACGGCGAACCGCACGATCGCGGCAAAGCCGGCCCCGGTCGCCTCGAGCCCCGCGACCGGCGCCATCTCGATATTCTCGACAACCTCAAAGAATTGCTTGCCGAGCGATCCGAGCGAATGAATGGCGATCGCGAGCACTCCGGGGACGGGGCCAAGGCCGAAGGCGACGACGAACACGAGCGCAAAGACGAGATCGGGAACGGTGCGACAGAATTCCAGGGAACGACGGACCAGGAACCGGCTCCAACCGGAGCGCGCAAGGTTTTCAGCGGCGAAAAAGCTCAGCAGGAAAGCGCCTACGGCGCCGAGGCAGGTTCCGACATAGGCCATGAGCACCGTGTCGCCGAGCAGCCGTAGCCACCGCCTCCAACCCCACAGCCACTCAGCAGGCCCGGTCCAGACCCGGGCGCCGGAGTCGAGCCGCAGCAATCTGTCGAAATAGCTCGTGAAGCGGCCGACGTGTTCGAAGAGCCGGGAGGGTTCGATGCCAGCCGACCAAGCCGCGACTGCGATGCAGATCGCGGCGACGGCCACAGCAGCGGCGCCACGCAGCCGACGGGTTCGCACCGCAGCTCCATATACGCGGAGCAGCGGCGCAACCTGGCGATCCGGGAGGACCGCGACGAGCTTTACCATGCCTGGTCAACGCGAGATTTATGAACGCTTCTTCCGTAGGGTATCAACGAACTTGATGAGCTCGACGATCTTGTCGTAGTCCCCGTTCGCAATCGGCTGCCAGGGCTGGTTCTTGCCGTCGGACAGCCGGTCGAACGCCGACTTGTCCTTGACTGGCGCATCGAAAAACGCCTGACGGACGCTCGCCTTCAGGTCGGCCGGCATGTCTGCGAGGTAGGCGTAGGGCGAATTGATGATCATGGGAGATTTCACGAGGATCCGGAAGTCCTCCTTTTTCATCGGCGACCCGTCGGCATTCTTCAACATGCCCTTGGACAGCATGCGCGTCAGGTTGGAATCGTTTTCGTTGTTCCACCAGTCGGCGCAGATATCGACCGTTCCCTGAGCGAGGGCGAGCACCGAGTTCTCGTGGCTGCCGGCGAACACGACTTTACCGAAATAGGATTCTGGATCGATATGCTGCTCGTTCATGACGAAACGCGGCATGTTGTTGCCGGAGGTCGAATTGGGATCGACCAGGGCGAGGTTCTTGCCCTTGAGATCGGCGAGGCTCTTGTAGGGGGCGTCGGCTTTCACATACAAGACAGAATAATAACCCTTGCTGCCGTCGTGATTGACATCGATCGCAAAAGCTTCCGCTTGGACTCCGGTGACGAGCGCGCGTGCGAAGGAAGCGGGACCATAATAACCGATATGGATATTGCCAGCGCGCTGTCCCTCGATCACCGCCGCGTAGTCGTTGGCGATTCTCAGCGTCACCTTCGTGCCGATCTCCTTGGTCAGGTAGTTCATGAACGGGGTAAAGCGGTCGACGACGCCGCTGGCGTTCTCAGCGGGAATCACGGCGAAGACGAGTTCGGGATATTTCGACTTCCTGTCGACTGCGGCGCGTGCGGCGCCGAGCGCTGGCATCGAAGCAAGGGCCACGACGATATTGCGACGATTCAGCATGAGCTTCTCCTTTTGCTCGCGAAACTTTGTTCAGGCAGCGACCGGTTCGACCCCGGCAGCCGGCGTCGCAGCCGGCGTATCGAGTTGTTCGTTTGCCTCCATGCCATAAAGCTCTCTCGCCGCATCGTCGGTGAGAGCGGCCGGAGGCCCGTCGAAGACAATTCGCCCCGCCGCCATCCCGATTACCCGATCGCAATAGGCGCGTGCGAGATCGAGCGAATGCAGATTGCAGATGACGGTCAGTCCGTGATGTCTGTTCACGCGCAATAGCGTGTCCATGACTACCTTGGTGTTACGCGGGTCGAGCGAAGCGATCGGCTCGTCGGCAAGGATGAGCTCCGGTTCCTGCACGAACGCCCGCGCGATCGCCACGCGCTGCTGCTGGCCGCCAGAAAGCGACTGTGCCGGCTGAGCGGCGAGGTGCGCCATGTCGAACTGTTCGAGCGCCGCCATCGCGATCGCACGATCTTGCACGGACCACATGCGGAGGATGGCGCGAGGGCTCGAAACACGGTGAAGCCGGCCAATCAGGACATTGGTGAGAACGTCGAGCCGGCCGACCAGATTGAATTGCTGGAAGATCATCGCGCAACGCGCCCGCCACGCGCGCAACTCTGCGCCGCGAAGTCTGGTGACGTCGGCGCCGGCAAATTCGATCCGTCCTGATGTCGGCTCGCGCAATCGATTGATCATGCGCAGCAAAGTCGACTTCCCCGCGCCGGAACGCCCGATTACGCCGATGAAGCGTCCGTTTTCGACCGAAAGACTGACATTGTCGACGGCCACCTTGTCGCCGAAGCGTTGCGTCACGTCTTCAAGGATCAGCATCGTTTCAACCCTCGCGAAGCCTCGAAGGGCTAACCGGCGTGCGCGAATATTTGATGACGCGCGTGTGCGATCGCGGTCGTCATGCCGACGTCGCAAACGATTGCGACGACAAAGTCATGAACAAAACTCTCGGCATATCCCCGCTCATCGATCCCACGGCGTTCGTGAAAGACAGCCGGCTGGGTCGATTTACCGAGGTCGGCGCGCGAACGAAGGTCGTCGAGACGGAAATGGGCGACTATTCCTACGTTGTGAACGATGCAGACATCATCTATTCGAAGATCGGCAAGTTCTGCTCGATTGCGGCGCACACGCGCATCAATCCCGGCAACCATCCGATGGAGCGCGCGACGCAGGCTCATTTCACTTATCGTTCCTCCGCATATTTCGAAGGCGAG
This sequence comes from Hyphomicrobiales bacterium, assembly GCA_028868735.1. GTDB lineage: Bacteria > Pseudomonadota > Alphaproteobacteria > Rhizobiales > Beijerinckiaceae > JAJXWB01. Next base: position 14,966 of record JAGWTW010000014.1, read on the forward strand.
AGCGATGATCTGGACTTCTTCGACTGGCGGCGTTCCACGCCCGTAATCATCGGGAACGATGTGTGGATCGGTCATGGCGCCATTGTCTTGCCGGGGCGCACTATCGGCGACGGCGCGGTCATCGCAGCCGGAACGATCGTGACGAAGGACGTCGCGCCCTATTCCATTGTCGCCGGCAATCCCGCGCGAAAGCTTCGGGAGCGGTTCTCGTCCGATATCGCGGAGAGATTGACGCTCCTGCGCTGGTGGGATTGGGATCACGAACGACTTCGGGCGGCGCTTCCCGATTTCAGGCTGTCGAGCGTCGAAGCCTTTCTCGAGCGGCACGAGTTATGAACGGCGTCCGTCACGCGATCTATTTCGCTCCCGCGCCGCACGATCCGCTGGCGGGGTTCGGGGCGGCCGCCCTCGGTTACGACGCAGAGGCCGGCAAGTCGCTGCCTCAACCGAAGCTCGACGGCGTCCACGCAGCGGACTGGCGGGACTGGACTGCCGAACCGCGTCGCTACGGATTCCATGCCACACTGAAGGCGCCCTTTCGGCTGCGCGAACCCGAGACCGAGGCGGCGCTTTTTTCGGCGCTGCAAGAGTTTGCAGCGCGCCGCGCGTCGATCGGGTTCGACCTGAAGCTTGCCTCCATCGGGCGTTTCATTGCGCTCGTTCCCACGCAACCAGACGACGCCTTGAGCGCGCTCGAACGTGATCTCGTGGGGACATTCGAGCGGTTCCGGGCGCCGCTGTCCGAAGCGGAGATCGCGAGGCGTCTCGCCGCGCCATTGACTCAACGCCAGCTCGCCTCGCTCGGTCGCTTCGGTTATCCCTATGTTCTCGACGACTTCCGCTTCCATATGACGCTGAGTGGCCCCTTGGAGGGCGACCAACGCGCTACCGCGATGCAGGCCCTGCGCACACTTTTGATCCAGGCGACAGCGCGGCCGCGGGCGGAAATCGATAGCCTCGCGATATTCCGGCAGGATTCGCCGGGCTCGAATTTCCGCATTGTTTTTCGTGCGCCGCTGCGTTGTGCGCAGAAGAAAGAAGATGTCACGCAAGGTTCATGAAACCGTCCTAGCAAGCTCAATTGATATCTGCGTGGAGCAGCGACCACCGTCGTCGACGAAGCAGAAGAAGCTGCACGTGCGCGCCTTGCCGCCGCGCACGACAGCGCAGCTTGATCCGGATTTGCGGAGCGGACCTTGGTTTCGGAAGCGCTGACTACCCACCCGGTCTCCCGGCAGACTGATAGTCCCAACATAGTCGAGCTCCTCGTCGAAATGAGGGCCCTTCGCGCACACGTAATCCAGGAAGGCGAGCACGCCCTGGATGCCTTGGGTCCGGACGCACGGCGTCCCAGCCACGTGGCGCCTGAAAATCTGGCGCGCTACCTCGCGCTTCGGCATGCCGACGTTTCGGATACTCAACGGAAGCTGCAGGCGATGGGGCTCTCGTCGCTCGGACGAAGCGAAGCCAAGGTTGGGACCTCGCTCGACGCAATCATTTCGACGCTCGAGCGGCTGACCGGCGTTCCTGCGTCGCCCTATCCCGGCTTCGCAGCCATGCAGGAGGGCGATCGCGCCATTCGCGAGCAGCGCGACCTGCTCTTCGGCGGCTGCGCGGACGACCCCTATGCGCGCATCATGGCGACGCTGCCGTCCGAAGCGGCGGTCGACGCGCGTCTGGTGCGGGATTTGATCAGGGCGGGCATGACATGCGCGCGCATCAACTGCGCGCATGACGATCGATCAGCCTGGGCGAAAATGATCGAGCATATCCACGAGGCGACGCGGGAGACGGGGAAGACCTGTCGCATCCTCATGGACATTCCCGGTCCGAAGTGCCGGATCGTGCAGGTTCATACGGCCGAGAAGCATCGGGTCTTCGTCGGCGACGAGATCGTTCTCGCGGCGGACCTCTCGCACGTTTCGAAACAGGATCTAGCGATTATTTCGAGCGTGCCCGGGATCGTCGGGCGACTCGCTCTCAACGACGAGGTCTGGATCAATGACGGACGGATCGGAGCGCGGGCAGTCGCGCGCTCTCCCGAAGCGGTTCGCCTGAAGATATTCGCCGCGCGCGAAAAAGGGGAGAAGGTCAAGGTCGAGAAAGGATTGAACTTCCCGCACATCGATCTAGGTCTGCCCGCGCTCGGCGCCGCAGACATCGAGGCGCTCGACTTTATCGTAACTCACGCTGATCTGGTCGGTTTCTCGTTCGTGCAGACGCCCGAGGACGTCGAGTTGCTGCAGGATCATATCGCCGCGCGGCGCGGGGATCGGCCTCCCCTCGGTATCGTGCTCAAGATCGAGACGCCGCTTGCGGTCGAGAACCTGCCGCGCCTTATCGTGCAGGCCGCGCGTCACAACCCGACAGCGGTGATGATCGCTCGCGGCGACCTTGCGGTCGAACTCGGCTTCGAGCGGCTGTCCGAGATCCAGGAGGAGATACTCTGGCTCTGCGAGGCCGCGCATGCGCCCGTCATCTGGGCGACCCAGGTGCTGGACGGGCTCGTGAAGGACGGGCTGCCCAGCCGCGCGGAGATGACCGATGCGGCTATGGCCCAGAGATCGGAATGCGTCATGCTCAACAAGGGCCCACACCTGGTCGAGGGCGTTACGGCGCTGCGGCACGTGCTCAAGCGCATGGATCGGCACCAGACGAAAAAATTCGCGCGGTTCGGACCGCTCAATTCCTGGCGCTGAACGCGCGCGGGGCGCCCTTGCATCTGCGCGCCGCGCCGCTGGGCGGAAATCCGGACGCATTTCACCGGAGTAGCGCTATGTATGTTTCGTTGGAACAAGCTATTGAAATTCACGGACGCGCCCTTCGCCACAGGAAGGGCGTGAAGGCGGGCGCCGCTGCAGCGCTTGAACGCGCCGAACGCTGCAAGGCAAACGGCGACAATGAAGGCTACGAAGTCTGGCGCCGGGTCAGCAGCGTTATTGCCAGGCCAGAAGAAAAGTCCGGCCACGGTCTTCCGAACTAGGCGTCCTCCGGTTCGCCTCGTTATGCGTCCGTCATGATCCTGCGCTCCGTCGTGGTATTTCGGAGCCCAGGATGAAGACGCTTTCAACGTTTCAGCTCGCCGCCTTGCTCGACGCCTCGCTCGCCATGTGCGCGGGGCTTCGCAAAGCGGACTTCACGCAAGCGCAGCGGTTCTCTAAGTCATTGATTTCAATGGTGCCAGGGGCGGCATCGAAGATAGCGCCCATCTTGTTGATATAATTAGAAATTCTCAACGAGAAAAATTTTTATACCAACGATTATACCAACGGCTGCTGAAGGCTTGGATGCTGGCGAATTGCGCCTCGACGCATATCGACCCATGCTGACGCATCCGATTCCAAAGCGGGACGGCAGCATGGTTCGATTGCCGAGTCAGTTTGATCCAATCGATTACCTGGTGCGACGAAAATACCCGCTGCTCCGGATCGCAGCCATTCCGCCTAGTATCTCGTCGACCTCGACATCCGCGCGGATCGACCGAGCGAAAATCAGAGAAGAGGCCGCAAGGTACCGCTCCGAACTAGAAGCTATGCCGCGCGAGGCAGTTGAAGCATTAGCGAAGGCGGAAAGGGCGGAAGAGATTGCCCAGGTTCGATTAAGACTGATCGCTGAGGAGAACGCTCGGTTTTTCAACCAACAATACGCGGCGGGCAATTTCGGGCACTGGAGCAAAGCACAGTATTGGACGATCGACGAGGCCGTCGCTCTGTCTCTTGGAAAGGCACCTGAACGTGTCAACTGGTCGAATGTGAAGCCGCTGGTCGATCATTCGCCTTTTGCTCAACGATACCGCGACATTCGCGATCTGGCTCTCCGATGCGTGGCATGGCAAACTCTTTATGATCCTGTTTTGCCAGCGCTTTTCCTAGATTGGACACGAAAAAACGAGCTGCCTTTCCCAGAAGAACTGGCGGTCCTGGTTACAGCCAGACATGACAACGCGGTAAATTGGCGGCTGCTTTACGAAAAGCTCAAGGCTGACTCGGAGCGCGATATCGCCGACTTACGTACTGCGCTTCGTGCCGGTGGGAGCGGACAGACTCTCGATGAACCGCGCCCCGACGCAAAGCGAGGGAGTGACAGTGGAGCGGTCCGAGAGCGCGAGAGCCTGCTCAAGCTCGTCATAGCGGTTGCGACGAAGAAGTATCGCTACGATCCGATGGCGACACGGAGCGACGCGGTGAGTCGCATCAAGCGTGATCTGGAAGATTGCGGCCTGTCCCTGGATGACGCGACCATCCTGAAGTACCTGCGTCAGGGTGCGGAATTGCTGCCGCCCAAGGGAAAGAAGGAGCTATAGCCGAATTCGGCTTTCGGTTTCCTAATTCGGCCAATCATCGCCCGCGATCTGCCCACTTGGCCACCGTCCTTCATAAGACGGAGCCGAACCATGTCGAACCGTACCAGCCTTCCCGAAACTGGCTTTCTGCGCTTGCGGGCCATTGTGGCGCCCTACGGGCCAATCCCTGTCGGCAAGAGCACATGGTGGCAAGGCGTGCGGGACGGGCGCTTTCCCAAGCCCGTGAAACTCGGACCGAAGACGACCGCCTGGCGCGTCGAAGACATCCGTGCCCTGATCGCACGGCTCGGAGCCTAGCCGATGGGCAACCGTCGCGTATCCGCATATCGGATCAGGAAGGGGCAACCCTACGATGTCCGGCAGGCCGCGCGTGCTCTTGGCGTCTCGAAGCCAACGGTCCGTCGATGGACAAAGGAAGGGCTCGTCGCGATCGAGGGGGTCTTCCCGCCGATCTTTCGGGGCGTCGACATCAAGGACTTCGTTCGTCGCCGGGCAGAGAGCCGAAAGCAGCCTTGTGGACCGGGCCGCATCTTCTGTTTCCGTTGCAAAAGCCCAAAGGCGCCCGCGCTCGGCGAAGTCGATTTCTACGCCGAAGGTCCGATGCTCGGACGCCTTGTCGGCTTCTGCCCGGACTGTCTGGCAACGCTCATTCGTCGGACATCGCGCGCAAAACTGACCGCGGCGGCGGGAAATCTCAAGGTGACATTCAAACCAGCGGAATCGCGTCTAGCCGGGACGTTCGAGCCCGGTTGCAATGTGAACTCTGAAGGGGATTGAACGGATGTCCAGATATTGCGCGGAAAACGAACGCCTGAAGCACGAATATATTTCGTACCTGCGAGACGCCAAAGGCAAGCAGCAAGCGTCGATCGATTCCGCCTTGCGCGCCATCGCCCGCTTCGAGGCGTCGACCGGCTTGAAGCCGTTTCGGAAGTTTCGGATTGAGCAGGTGCGAAAATTTCGCGAGGACTTGCGCGACGCGACCGGCCCAACTGGCGAGCCGTTGAGCGCTTCGACTATCATCGCGACCTTGCGCCAGGCGCAGGATTTCTTCGTCTGGCTTTCGCGGGAGCCAGGCTTTCGCAAGAGCATCAACGACAATGACATCATGCATTTCACGCCGTCCGAACGCGACAATCGGATTGCGTCGGCGCGGCGCGAACGATGGATTCCGGAGGTCGACGACGTAAGGCGCGCCGTAGACGCAGTGCCGGAAGACACGCCAATAGCGAAGCGCGACCGCGCGCTTCTGGCCTTCGCGCTCGTGAGCGGCGCCCGCGACGGGGCGTTGCGGACCCTACGCCTCAAGCACGTAGATTTCACCGCGCGCTCGGTCTTCCACGATGCGCGGGAAGTGGCGACCAAGAACGGCAAGACCTTCAAGTCGTTCTTTTTCCCGGTCGGCGACGATCTCGCGCAAATTGTGTCGGACTATGTCGCATTCCTTCGCGACGGCCTCCATTTTGGCCCGGATGATCCGCTCTTTCCATCGACACAGGTCGGACATGGCGAGCACCGCGACTTCCAGGCGGTTGGGCTTTCGCGGGAGCCTTGGGCGACGACCGAACCAATCCGGCGCATATTTCGCGAGGCCTTCACGAATGCAGGCCTTCCCTACGTCAATCCGCATTCGTTCCGGAAGACCATTGCGCGGTTGGGCCAGCGGCTCTGCAAGACGCCGGAAAGTTGGAAGGCTTGGAGTCAGAACATGGGGCACGAATCAGAGGCCACGACCTTCGTCGGCTATGGGCAGGTCGCGAGCGAGCGGCAGGCGCAAATCATCCGGGAATTAACCGGCTCCCGCATAACGAACGCGTTGGACCCGGCGCTTGTCGAGACGTTGAAGACGGCGTTGGCGTTGGCGACGGGTAAGGAGGCTTGATGGCGTCCGCACTTCGCGGTCTTGTGGGGACGAAGGCGCTTCGCCGCAAGAACAACGGATTTGATTCGCAATGCCGACGTTGGACTGGATTGGAAAAAAGGCGGTGGTAAACCACCATCGCGAAGTGCCCTACCGGCTGATCCATTGCGATAAGGACAAAAGTGTCGGTGACCCGGACGCGGGCAACCTTTTGGTGCAGGGCGACAATCTCGAAGCATTGAAGGCGTTGCTGCCCTACTACGCGGGCAAGGTGAAGTGCATCTATATCGATCCGCCTTACAATACGGGGAATGAGGGTTGGGTTTACAATGACAACGTCAACTCGCCGGAAATCAGGGCGTGGCTCGGTGCCGCTGTAGGTAAGGAGGCCGAAGATCTGTCCCGCCACGACAAGTGGCTGTGCATGATGTATCCAAGACTTCGGCTTCTAAAAGATTTTTTAAGTGATGACGGCTCCATCTGGGTGTCGTGCGACGACAATGAAGCACCGTACGCTCGATTAATGCTCGAAAGCATTTTCGATCGCGCAAATTTTGTCGCGACTTTTGCTTGGGAAAAAGATAAAGGCAGACGCGGAGACACGGACGTATCCGGCGCGCATGAATATATCCATTGTTTCGCAAGGAAAAAAACGTCTTCGCTGCTAAAAGAAATTTGTTACCTAGGTCACTTCACCAAATTTCTAGATACAAAAATCCAGATCAAGACCCAAGGGGAGTTTGGCTTCAGGGCGACAATGGTACAGCAAAAAGCGGAACAGAATCTCTCCGCTTCAAAATTCGATTGCCGTCAGGACGGGAGGTTCAGCCTCCAGAAGGAAACTATTGGCGCTTTTCTGAAAGTACGTTCGAAGATGCTTTAGCAGAAAGTCGCGTTTATTTCGGAGCGGACGGCGATAGTTTACCCATAATCAAGCGGTATTTGACCGATGTGCAGGATGGTGTCGTGCCACGCACATGGATACCAGGCGAAATTGGCGGAACTAATCAGAGCGCCAAACGCGACCATCTTCGTAAACTGTTACCCGACCGAGAACCCTTCCAGACCCCCAAACCTGAAGAGTTACTTTATTTTATTTTACAGATTGCGACCAACGAAGGGGATATAGTTCTAGATAGCTTTGTCGGTTCAGGCACTACAGCGGCGTCCGCAATGAAGATGGGTAGGAAATTCGTCGCAGTGGAGATAGAGAAGCATACGACGGAATATGCGATTCCTCGCCTTCAGAAAGTGGTTGCCGGACTTGATGAGCGCGGCATTACGCTTGATACGGGTTGGCAGGGGGGCGGTGGCTTTCGTTTCTGCACCCTTGGCGAACCGTTGTTCGACGCCGACGGGAATGTCAGCCCCGCCGTCACCTATCCAGACCTCGCCGCCCACGTCTTTTTTTGCGAGACGGGCTCGCCCATTCCGCGCCGCGCCACAGGCGAAACTTCACTTATCGGGACATTTCAGGGACGGGCGATCTATCTTCTGCATAATGCCAACGCTGTCGGCGTCGCCAGCGCCAATGCTGGGAACCTGCTCACAGGCGGTGTTCTCGACACGCTGCCCATGCCGGAACCGGACTTCGCCGGGGCGCGCATCGTCTACGGCGAAGGTTGCACCGTGCCGGACGACCGACTTTCCCGCCTTGGCGTGACGTTTAAGCAAATCCCCTATCAAATTGAGGGGCTTTGAACATGGCGGGCAAAACGCCACAGCGCGAAGACGAAACCCGAATGAGCTTGCCCGTCTTCAGCCTGAAAAACTATCAAATCCAGACGCTCGCCGCACTTCGCAAGTTCCTCGAAAAGACAGTGGAACTTAACGACGCGGATACAGCGTTCTATGCGCTGACCAAGCGGCCATTCGTTCAGCCACCCAACCTTCCCGGTCTGCCGTATGTCTGCCTTCGCATCCCTACCGGTGGCGGCAAAACTATCCTTGCCGCGCATTCGGTTGCCATTGCCGCTGACAGCTTCCTTCGCGCCGATACGCCAACGGTGCTTTGGCTCGTGCCGTCGCAGACCATACGAGAACAGACGCTTGCCAGCCTTCAGGATCGCGCGAATCCAAATCGTCGCGCGCTCGCGGATCGCTTCGGTGAAAACGTGCGAGTTATGACCGTCGCCGATGCGCTCTACGCCAAGCGCGCTGACTACGACGGCGGCGCCGTAGTGATCGTGGCGACGATCCAGGCGTTTCGTGTCGAAGAGACGGAAGGCCGAAAGGTTTATGAGGCCAATGGCGAGTTGATGGACCACTTCAGTGGTCTTGCCGATGGATTGCGCGACGTTCTGGAGCCCGGACCCGATGGCGACCCGACGCCATCACTCGCCAATGTGCTTCGTTTGCGCCGTCCGATGGTCATCGTCGACGAAGCACACAATGCGCGAACGGACTTGTCCTTTGACACTCTCGCACGACTGAAGCCGTCCTTGATCGTGGAATTCACCGCTACGCCTGTCACCCCCCAAGAACACAAGCCCGAAAAGGGCATCTATGCATCCAACGTGCTGTATCAAGTGTCCGCCGCCGAACTCAAGGCGGCGGAAATGATCAAGCTGCCTGTGATCCTGCGCGGACGCGCCGATCCGCGCGAAACGATCGGAGACGCCATCGCGTGGCTCGATGAGCTTTCCGAGACCGCGAGCGCCGAAAAAACGCAGACAGGCGAACTCGTTCGCCCAGTGATGCTGCTTCAGTCCGAGCCCAAATCCAAGGACAGGCCGACGCTGCACGCTGAAGAGGTAAAGAAGCTTCTCATCGAAGACTTTCGGGTACCAGAAGCGCATATCGTGATCGCAACCGGAGACACGAAAGGGCTTGATGGCGTCGACCTGTTCGACCCGGATTGCAAGGTGCGATTCATCATCACGCAACAGGCATTGAAAGAAGGATGGGATTGTTCCTTCGCCTATGTGCTTTGCTCTGTTGCGGAACAGAAATCGCCGCGCTCGGTGGAACAACTTCTTGGCCGCGTGCTGCGCCTGCCGCGCGCCTCCCGCAAGCGCAACGAAGACCTCAATCGTGCCTACGCCTTCGCGACAACGACAAGCTTTCAGAATGCTGCCAACAATCTGCGCGACGGATTGGTCAACAATGGCTTCGAGAAAGTCGAAGCCAAGGCGTTGGTACAGGCGGTTGCGCCATTGATTCCGGGTATGGAGGACGGCGGATCGGCGTTCCTCTACGAAGAGGCGCTTCCCGACAACGTGAACGCGGCCGAATTCAAGACCAACATCGAGACGGCGACGGGCGGGCGCGTTCAAGTCGATGTCGCATCGGGCACCATCCGGGCCAGCGGCGCGCTCACGGACTACGACCGGGCGGCCCTAAAGCAGGCTATGCCCGAGGCGGCGGCAAAAGCCATCGACGCCCTTGTCCACCGCTCGCGTGGCGCTCGCCTCAAGGCGCCGGAAGCGACCGCCGAAACGATCCGCTTTGCCGTTCCCATGCTGACGGTGCGAGCTGGGGAACAGTGGCAATTGTTCGATCGGGCGCATTTCCTGGATATTCCGTGGAAGCTGGAAGAATGCGACCCGTCGCCGATCCTCGATTTCTTTGCTCCGCCGCGCAATTCGGCTGACGAAGCGCATATCGACGTGGACTCAACGCAAAAAGTGAAAGTCGAGTTTGTGACCGATCTTCACGAACAGCTTTCGCTGACGTTGGCTTTGCGCGGATGGAACAAGAGCGCGCTGGTTAACTGGATTGACCGCCGCTTGCCGTTCTCCGCGCGTCGCGACATCACGCGCGTGTCGTCGACACTGTTCATTTCCAAGGCGCTAGATTTGATTTCTGTGAAGTTGGGAATGTCACTCGAAGCGCTGGCGCGAGCGAACTTCCGGCTTGTCGAAGCCTTCGTAAGAGTCATTGCCAAACATCGCGACATCCGCGAGGCCAGCGCCTTTGAGCGGGCGCTTTTTCCGCAAAGCGGCCTGGAGTTTCGGACCAGCGCCGACGTCGAACTCGTCTTCGAAGAAGGCCGCTACGGCTACAATCAACCTTACAAGGGTGGCACCGATTTCAAGAAGCACCTATTCCGCGTGATTGGTGACCTTGAAGCGACCGGCGAAGAGCATGAATGCGCAGTGGCTATTGAGCGCAATCCGCTGGTCAAAGCGTGGGTTCGCAATACATCGAAGCAACCGCATTCGTTCTGGCTTCAGACATCGTCGGATAAGTTCTATCCGGATTTTGTGGCGCTGTTGAACGACGGGCGCGTTCTGGTGATCGAATACAAGGGTGAACCCTACTTCACGAACGACGATTCGAAGGAAAAGAGATTGATCGGCGATCTTTGGGCCGACCGGTCTGGAGGGCATTGCCTGTTTCTCATGGTCGAGAAAAAGGAATTCGCAAGAATCGATCGGGCAATCGCTCGAATGGCTGAGTGAGGCTGACGTTCGAAAGCGAGGGGTGAGCGATGGAAAGGCTTGCGGGCGAGTATCGCATCATTAACGATCTCCACATGCGCAAGCGCGCAAACCAAACGGACGATCCGCGCTATGTTTTCTACATTGCTGGCCTCACAAGCGTTACCTATGAGCAGTATTTGGAACGCGTGGGTGCCTTAACTGTCGAACCCCCGACACACCCGTCGAGCGCGGTCAATGGCAATCGCGAAATTAGGTGGTGGCGTGAAATCGGCTGGATTCGTGACGCCTAGCGCACCAGCGCGCGCATTTCATCGCATCGGTTTGCCCACCAAGCCATCATCCGTACCCGCTCGTCCCAAAAGTCCGCACGGGCATAGGCGCGGCGGACGCTGTCATTGTCGACGTGGGCAAGCTGCCGCTCTATCGCGTCAGGATTCCACTGCCCGTTTTCGTTCAGGATCGATGAGGCCGCTGACCTGAAGCCGTGCGCTGACATTTGCTCCGACGCATAGCCGAGCCTGCGCAGGGCGGCGTTCAGCGTGTTTTCGCTCATGCAGCGCTGCGCAGAACGGACAGACGGAAACAGATATTTGCCGCCCCCTGTCAGCGCGCGCAGCCCCTCAAGGAGCGTCATGGCTTGCGCGGCGAGTGGCACGCGGTGCGGGCGTTTCATTTTCATCTTTTCAGGCGGAATGGACCAGACTGCATTGGCAAGATCGAACTCGGACCATTCGGCGGCGCGTAGTTCTCCGGGCCTCACGAAAGTCAGCCCCAGCAATTGGAGCGCGGCCTTGGTCTCCGGCGCGCCTTCGTAGCCAGCGATGGCCCGCAGGAGCGCTCCGAACGCTTGCGGCTCGATGATCGCGGCGCGGTGCCTCACGACAGGCGAGGCTATAGCCCCGCGCAGCGCCCCGCTCGGATCGTTCTCCGCCCTGCCCGTCGCGATGGCGTAGCGGAAAACCTGCCCGATGGCGGCGCGCAGCCGTCGGGCGCTTTCTAACCGTCCGCGCCCTTCGACCCTGCGGAGGACCGCCAGAACGTCGGCGGCGGAAATCTCGGAAATCGGCCTTGAGCCGAAGCCCTCGTTTGCTAAACCCAACAGCCATTCGGTCTTGGCGATGGTTGCATCCGCCTTTGCTTCGGCCCGCTTCTTGGCTACCAGTTCCGCTGCAATCGCCTCAAACGTGTTGGCCGCTGCATTCGCCGCCACCAGCCTGGTCTGCTTTCGGACGGCGCCGGGATCGCGACCATCCGCCAGAAGTCGGCGCGCTTCGTCCCGCAAGGCGCGGGCGCCCTTGAGGCCTAGTTCGGGATAGACGCCCAAGGCGAGCGCCTTCTGCTTCCCGGCGAACCTGTAGGCGAGACGCCAGCGCTTGCCGCCGTCCCGCTCGACCCACAGTTGGAGGCCGCCGCCGTCGGACAACTTGACGACTGAAGCGGCCGGCTTGGCGGATCGGATTTCGATGTCGGTGAGAGTCATGTTGGTATAGCCCCTGTTGGTAGAGCGCCCTACCAACGAATCTACCAACGAATTGGCCCGCATACCAACGCGTCCAAATGGACGACTCTGGACGCAAAAAAGGCCGAAATCACTTGTTTCTCAGTGATTTCCGGACTTTTTTGGACTGCTTTGGAGGGGGAAGTGGTGCCCAGGGGCGGAATCGAACCACCGACACTGCGATTTTCAGTCGCATGCTCTACCAACTGAGCTACCTGGGCGCGCGGCCGTCGTGGGCTGCGTGGCGGCTTATAGGAAGCCCCGGCCGGCTTGGCAAGCGTCAATCGTTTGGTGCGCGCGGCGGGCGTTCACCGGCTCTCGTCGATCCGCGGGGACGCGTCGCCGTCCTCGTCCGAATCGGGCGCCGCGGGAATTGCGTAGGCCCCCTTCAGCCAGCGATTGAGGTCGATGTCGGCGCAGCGCTTCGAGCAGAACGGCCGATACTTCTCGGCCGTCGGCCGCGCGCAGATCGGACATTTGCGCATTCCTTTTTCCGGCTTCGGTTCGGCCATGGCCGCCTTTCGTCAGGCGCGGTTCGCCCAGGCGCCGCGCACGGGAAATCCGTCTCCGCCGAGCAGCGCCTGCGCCTCGTAGAGCGGAAGCCCGACGACCGAGGAATAGGAGCCGACGAGCCGCACGACGAAGGCGCCGGCCAGCCCCTGCACCGCGTAGCCGCCCGCCTTCCCGCGCCATTCGCCGGAAGCGAGATAGGATTCGATTTCGGCGCTCGACAGGCGCTTGAAGCGGACCCTGGTCTCGACGACGCGCTTGCGCTCGACGCCGCGCGGGGTGATGACCGTCAATCCCGTGAAGACCTTGTGCTGGCGGCCCGACAGCCTGCGCAGGCATTCGCCCGCCTCTTCCATCAACTCGCATTTCGGCAGCACGCGCCGATCGACCGCGACCACGGTGTCGGCCGCCAACACGAAGGCGCCGGCAAGCTCCTCGCGCGCCTGGGCGATCCTGCGGGCGGCTTCCGCCTTCTCGACAGCGAGACGCTGCGCCAGCGCGCGCGGCGGTTCTTTCTTCCTCGGCGTTTCGTCGATATCGGCCGGCAGCATCGCGTCGGGTTCGATTCCGATCTGCTGCAGAAGCTCGAGGCGACGCGGCGAGGCTGAGGCCAGCACCAGCTTCGGGCGCAAGGATTTGTCGCTCACGGCGCCCCCGGGGCCGCTATTTGAAGCGGTAGGTGATGCGGCCCTTGGTCAGGTCGTAGGGCGTCATCTCCACGAGCACGCGGTCGCCCGTCAGCACGCGAATGCGGTTCTTGCGCATTTTGCCTGCGGTATGCGCGATGATTTCGTGATCGTTCTCGAGTTGCACGCGAAAGGTCGCGTTGGGCAGCAGTTCGACGACCGTGCCGGGAAATTCGAGCAGCTCTTCCTTCGCCATAAGCTTCCTTTACCGGGCGCGTGCGGCGCTGGTTCAACCGACGCGCGGCATATCGAAAAGCCGGCGCGGCGGACCGCCCGGCAGAGTGCGGCGGACCCTAATCGAGAAAACAGGGTTTGTGAACAGCGCCGCTGCGGTTTGCGGTCATACCGCAGGCGGGCCCTCGCGGGCCGCCGCCGCGGCCTCGTCGGCCGCCTGCAGACGGTTGTGGGCGCGCACCGCGAACGGAATCATCGCGAGATAGACGACGCAAAGGGCGGCCAGCATTTCCATCGGCCAGGTCGCGAGCAGCAGCAGCACCGTCGCGACCGCGAAAAGGACGAAGACCACATATTCCCGCTGGATGCGCGGCAGGGTCTTGCCGGAAAAATGCGGGATCCGGCTCGCCATCAGGAAGGCGATGGCGAGGAGATAGGCGATATGCGTGGGCGCCCAGGCCCGCCCGGTCGGGACCGCGAGTTCGGACAGGTTGAGGTAGAGCGGCAGCAGCGCCAGACACGCGCCCGCGGGCGCGGGCATGCCGACAAAGAAACGCGACGTCCATGAGGGTCGGTCCGGATCGTCGATCATGACGTTGAAGCGAGCGAGGCGCAGGGCCGCGGCGGTCGCGAAAATAAGAGCGGCGAACCATCCCAAACTCTTGATTTCGTGCAGGTTCCACAAATAGAGGATCAGCGCCGGGGCGACGCCGAAATCGACGAAATCGGCAAGCGAATCGAGTTCGGCGCCAAACCGGGACGTACCCTTCAGCGCCCGGGCGATGCGGCCGTCGAGCCCATCCAGGATCGCGGCCGCGATGATCGCCAGCACGGCCGTGCGGAACCTGCCCTCGATCGCAAAACGAATGGCCGTGAGGCCCATGCAGAGCGCGAGCAGGGTCACGAGATTGGGCAATATAATGCGGACCGGCACGCGTCGGAATCGCCGCCGGCGCACTGGCCGGTCGGCCGCTCGCGGCGGCAGCGCTGACATGTCGGTCCGGTCGTCCATCGGCGCGGACAATAGGCGCGGCGGCGAATGCAAACAAGGCGTGGCGAGCCCCGGAACCGTCGCGTCCCGGCAGAGTTTCAGACATGGCCGACATCCCGTCGGCGGCGGGGAGCGTGCGCGTGCACAAAGTCAGCTATCGCATGAACAACGAGAGACTTGCGCCGCGCCGGACCAAGCTCGAGGTGCCGGGCTGGTCGGGCGAGCGCGAGCAGCGCGTGGACGGGTCGCACGAATATGTCTGGCACTGCCTGCCCTTCTCCGAAGGCGCGCAATACGGGATCGAAATCTTCTGGCCGTTCGATTTCGAACTGCGCGTCGCGACGCGCGACGGCAAGCTCGTCTTCGAGGGGGATTGGGGAGAACCGCCGGAGGAAGGGCTGGAATGGCCGCCCCTGCGAAACTTCGGCGACGCCTTCTACACCTATCAAATCCTGCTCGATCTCAACCCGGGAGACGGCTTCGCCATCCGCACCGAACCGCATCCCCGCTTCTACACGGACAGGACGGGCACAGTTCCGATCGCCGTGCCGGCTCTGATCCGCAATTGGTGGCCGATGCTTTTCTTCTGCGTTTTCAAGGCGCCGTTCGAAGGCTCGACGCACGTGTTTCGGCCGGGCGAACCGATCGCCAGCATCATCGTCATTCCCGAAGAGGCGAATTTCACGCTTTCGAAGATGAGCGGAGCAGAGGCGGATTCACGCGAGCTGCAAGCGCGACGCATTCATGCAAGTCGAGATACGCTCGGCCTCGCCACGCGCTGGACGTCGCGAACCGAGACGGTTTTCGACGGAACGTATCGCCATATCTTGCGTGCGGCGAAAGAGAAGGGATGGAAGGAAGGGTGATGCGGGCGAAACCGCCCGCATCGGCCGCGATCAGTAGCGGTAGTAGTAACCGCGATGATGATGATGGTGGTGATGATGGTGGTGGTGATACCGATAGGGGAAGAACCGGCGGATGATCGGCGGGCGCCGATAGCGATGATGATGATGGTGACCGACGTAATATTGCGCGACCTGCACGCCGGCAGTCGCCTGATCAGCGTCCACCGCCTTTAGCACATCGGACGCGTTTGGGACCGGCGTCAGAAGATCGGCATAGGACGACGGATTCATGATTTCGCTCGGCGCGGACGTTTTCGCGACGGCTGCGCTCGCGTCGACGGCCGCGACCACGGCCACAGCGCCGATTATGCCGGCGATCTTTCTGTCCATAAGCATTCTCCCGTTGACAGTCGTGATGGAGCCGGGGGACACGCGACTCCGCCCTGACTAAAGACGGGCGGGGCGAAATTGTTCCGCCCGAGAATCAGAACGCGTTCTTGCCCGTTACCAGCGACCATGGCGTGAGAAAGAGAATGCGCAGATCGAGCCACATCGACCAGTTTTCGATGTAGTGAATGTCGTGCGCGACGCGCTGCTCGATTTTTTCGAGCGTGTCCGTCTCGCCGCGCCAGCCGTTGACCTGAGCCCAACCGGTAATGCCGGGCTTGACCTTGTGACGCGCGAAATAACCTTCAACGACCTCGTCGTAAATCCTGCCGTCGGCCTTGGCCTGCATCGCATGCGGACGCGGGCCCACCAGAGACAGTTCGCCCTTCAGAACGTTGAACAGCTGCGGCAACTCGTCGAGCGAGGTCTTGCGGATGAAGGCGCCGACGCGGGTGACACGGGGATCGCCGCGCGTAACAAGCCTCGTCGCATTGGCGTCGCATTGGTCCACGTACATGGAGCGGAATTTGTAGACGCCGATCGCTTCGTTGTTGAAACCGTATCGCTGCTGCCGGAAGAGCGCGGGCCCCCTGGAGTCGAGCTTCACCGCGACCGCGATCAGCGCGAGCAAGGGCGACAGGACGATAAGGCCGAGCGCTGCGATCAAGCGATCCTCGATCGCCTTCAGGGCGACGCTCCAATCGTTCATCGGCTTGTCGAACACGGGCAGAAAAGGAACATCGCCAATGTAATTGTACGCGCGCGACCGCAGTTTAAGCTTGGAGCCGAGCGCAGCGATGCGCACGTCGATCGGCAGGACCCACAGCATCTTCAGCACATGGAGGATGCGTTCCTCGGCGACCGTCGGAAGCGCGATGATGAGAAGATCGACCCGCTGCTCGCGACAGAAGGCCTCCAGATCCTCGAACTTGCCGAGTTTCGCATAGCGTCCGACCTGTTCGGGCGAACGGTATTTGTCGCGATCGTCGAATATGCCGAGGATCTGGATCGCGCTCGAGCCTGAACGATCGAGGCGCTCGATGAGATCGAATGTCGGCTTGCCGCCGCCGACGATGACGGTCCGCCGCGCGAGACGCCCTGCCCGTGTCCAGCCGGCGAGCAGGCGCGACACGGCGAGACGCGAGACCGCGATCATCGCCCACGCGCCCGCCAGCCATTGGAGCGCCCAGGCGCGTGCGGGAACAATGTCCGCACCGAGCAGGACATGGGCGAGCAGGAGGCCGCCAAGGACGGCGACGAGCGCGACGCCGGCGGCGAGGATCTGGTGAACCGCAGAACCGAGCGACGCGATCGTGTAGAACCAGCGCGATTTGAGGATAAGCGCGACGCAGGCCGGCGCGACGAGAAGCGCGAGCGCGGCGGAAAAGTCGAAGGCTTCATAGGCGCGCAGGCGCGACGCCACGCCTGCGATCAGGATCGCCGCGACATCGAAGGCGAGAACGAAGGCGATGACGGCCGGTTGCGAGACGAGACGCGCGGCCGGCGCAACCGGCGACCGCATCGACGAGACGACGCCGGCCGAAACCGACGACAGGGAGGCAGGAGCAGCGCGCATTGAGAGACCTGGGACACAAGGATCGCCCGCCGGCCGAAGCGGACGAGCGACCTTGGACCGGGCGTCGTTAACGACGCTTTAGGCGCACGCGGCCTGCGGCGGCTGGCGCGACATAACTGCGCACAGGATTAACGATTCCTCGCCGTTCAGGCCGTCCTGGCTTCCGAAAGCCCGAGTTCCTGCTTCATCTGGTCGCGGATCAGGAATTTCTGGATCTTGCCGGTGACGGTCATCGGGAAGGCGTCGACGAACTTCAAGTAGCGCGGGACCTTGTAATGGGCGATCTGGCCCTTGCAGAAGTCGCGCACTTCGGCTTCCGTGAGCGTCTCGCCCTCGCGCGGGATGATCCAGGCGCAGAGCTCCTCGCCGAATTTCTGGTCGGGCACGCCGACGACCTGAACGTCGCGGATCTTCGGATGCCGGTAGAGAAATTCCTCGATTTCGCGCGGATAGACGTTCTCGCCGCCGCGGATCACCATATCCTTGATGCGGCCGACGATGTTGCAATAGCCGGCTTCGTCCATCGTGGCGAGGTCGCCGGTGTGCATCCAGCCTTCGCCGTCGATCGCCTCGGCGGTCTTGGCGACGTCGCCCCAGTAGCCGCGCATGACCGAATAGCCGCGCGTACAGAATTCGCCGGTCGCGCCGCGCGGAACGGTCTTGCCGTCCGTATCGACGATCTTGATCTCGACATGCGGATGCACGCGGCCGACGGTCGAAACGCGCAGCTCAATGGAATCGTCGACGCCGCTCTGCGTCGAAACGGGCGAGGTTTCGGTCATGCCGTAGGCGATCGTCACCTGCCCCATGTGCATCTGATCGATCACGCGCTTCATGACCTCGGTCGGGCACGGGCTGCCGGCCATGATGCCCGTGCGCAGCGAGGACATGTCGAATTTCGCGAAATCGGGATGGTCGAGCGCGGCGATGAACATCGTCGGCACGCCGTAGAGCGTCGTGCAGCGCTCTTCGGCGATCGCCTGCAGCACGGCGAGCGGTTCGAAACTCTCCGCCGGATAAACCAGCGTCGACCCATGCGTGAGCGCGCCGAGATTGGCCATGACCATGCCGAAGCAATGGTACAGCGGCACGGGAATGCAGAGCCTGTCCTCGCTCGTCAGGCGGATGGCGTCTCCGGTGAAGCGGCCGTTGTTGAGGATGTTGCGATGCGTAAGCGTCGCGCCCTTCGGCGCGCCGGTCGTGCCGGATGTGAACTGGATGTTGATCGGCTCGTCGCATTTCAACGTCCTGCCCAAAGCGGCGAGCGCCTCGCGCTCGGCCTGCGAGGGCCCGGCCAGCAGATCATCGAAATTGAGCATCCCCGGCGTTTTGGCGGCGCCGAGGCGCACGACCCATTTCAAGGTCGGCAATTTCGCGGCCTTGAGTTCGCCAGGCGCGCAGGCGTTCAGTTCCGGCGCGAGATCGGTCAGCATCTCAATATAGTCGGAGGTCTTGAAGGCCGGCGACAGGATGATCGCGCGGCAGCCGACCTTGTTGACGGCGTATTCGAGTTCGGCCCTCCGATAGGCCGGATTGATGTTGACGAGCACGAGACCGGCCTTGGCGGTCGCATATTGCGTCAAGGTCCATTCGACGTTGTTTTGCGACCAGATGGCGATGCGGTCGCCCTTCGCGAGACCGAGCCGCATCAGCGAACACGCGAGCGCCTCCACGCGCCGCTGCAGCTCCGCATAGGTCAGGCGATCGTTCTGGTGACGCGAGATCAACGCCTCGGAATTGGCGTAACGCGCGCATGCGCTGTCGAAATATGCGCCGATCGTCTCTTCGATCAGCGGCGCGTCGGTCGCGCCCTTGTCCTGGCTCAGCTCAGTCATGACCGTTCCCTCAGGCGTGTTTTGCCGCAGTCTACTTGGCTGCGGCTTCGAAATCGACAAGCTCGGCGCCGTCGCCGACCTGGTCCCCGACCGCAAACCGATGCGCCTTGACGAGCCCGGCCGACGGCGCCGTGATCGTGTGCTCCATCTTCATCGCCTCGAGGATGAGCAGCGGCTGGCCGCGCTCGACGCTCGCGCCAGGCTCGACAAGGAGCGCGATGACCTTGCCCGGCATGGGCGCCAGCAGACCCCCGTGGCCGCCCGCGCCTTCCGACGAGACGTGGAGCGGATCGACCGCCGCCAGGCGCCAGGCCCTGCCGCTGAGAAAGACGTGGCGCATGCCGCCTGCGGCGACGACAGCCGCTTCCATGCGCACGCCGTCGAACTCGACCCGCATCTTGCCGCGCCGATCGATCTTCCCGCGCGCCGCAATCGTTGCGCCGTCGATCGTCAGTGCGAAGCCGTCGCCGCGATTGGCGACTGCGACGCTCGTCTGCTGCTCGCCGAAACGATAGATCAGGCTGCGGCGCGCTACCCCGTTGAGACGCCAGCCGTCGCGCGCATGCCAGGGCGACGCCGGATCGGCGCTGCGGCGCGCACGCTCGCTTGCGAACTCCCGTTCGCGCAGAAGCTCGGCGAGCGCTGCGACGGCAAAGACCTGCGGCGACGGCGCAGCCGCGTCCGGAAACAGGAAGCCGCGTTCGCGTTCGATCAATCCTGTATCGAGATCGGCGCTCGCGAAGGCCGGACAGGCGACGAGGCGCGACAGAAAGTCGATGTTGTTGTTGACCCCGACGACGCGGTAATCGGCGAGCGCCTGCAACATGCGCGACAAGGCGCGGTCTCGGTCCTCGTCCCAGACGATCAGTTTGGCGATCATCGGGTCGTAGAACGGACTGATGGAATCGCCCTCCTCCACGCCCGTATCGACACGCACGTTGAGGCTTTCGGCCGGCGGCGCGAGGTGGACGAGCTTGCCGGTCGAAGGCAGGAAATTTTTCGACGGATCCTCGGCGTAGACGCGCGCCTCCAGCGCATGGCCGTTGATGTGCAATTGCTCCTGTGCGAGCGGCAGCTTCTCGCCGGACGCCACGCGCAATTGCCATTCGACGAGATCGAGCCCCGTAATCATTTCCGTCACGGGATGCTCGACCTGCAGGCGCGTGTTCATCTCCATGAAATAGAACTGGCCGTCCTGCGTCGCGATGAATTCGACCGTGCCCGCGCCGACATAGCCGACCGCCTTGGCGGCCGCCACCGCGGCCTCGCCCATCTGCCGGCGTCGCTCCGGCGTCATGCCCGGCGCGGGCGCTTCCTCGAGCACCTTCTGGTGACGTCGCTGCACGGAGCAGTCGCGTTCAAACAGATAGACGCATTCGCCGTGAGCGTCGCCGAACACCTGGATTTCGATATGGCGGGGCCGCTCGATGTATTTCTCGACGAGCACATGATCGGAACCGAAACTCGCGCTCGCCTCGCGCTTGCACGAGGCGAGCGCGCCTTCGAATTCCTCGGCCTTCGGCACCATGCGCATGCCCTTGCCGCCGCCGCCGGCCGCGGCCTTGATCATGACGGGATAGCCGATCTTGTCGGCCTCGCCCTTCAGGCGCGCGGGATCCTGATCGTCGCCGTGATAGCCGGGCGTCAGCGGCACGCGGGCCGCCTCCATCAGCTTCTTGGCTTCGGATTTCGAACCCATGGCGCGGATGGCGCCGACCGGCGGTCCAATGAAGACGACGCCCGCCGCGTCGCAGGCGTGACAGAAGGCTTCGTTCTCCGACAGGAAACCGTAGCCTGGATGGATCGCCTGCGCGCCGGACCGCTTCGCGGCGTCGATGATCCTGTCGATGACGAGATAGCTCTCGCGCGCCGGCGACGGGCCGATGAAGACGGCCTCGTCGGCCATCCGCACGTGGCGGCTCATGGCGTCGGCCTCCGAATAGACGGCGACGGTGGCGACGCCCATGCGGCGCGCGGTCTTGATGATGCGGCAGGCGATTTCGCCGCGATTGGCGATGAGGATCTTGTCGAACATGGCGCGTCTCCCCATCACATCCTGAACAGGCCGAATTTCGTCGGCTCGATCGGCGCATTCAGGCTCGCCGAGAGCGACAGCCCGAGAACGCGACGCGTCTGCGCGGGGTCGCAAATGCCGTCGTCCCACAATCGCGCCGTCGCGTAATAGGGATTGCCCTGCTCCTCGTATTGCGCGCGGATCGGAGCGCGGAATTTCTCCTCGTCCTCCTTGCTCCACGCGCCGCCCTTGGCCTCAATGCCGTCGCGGCGCACCGTCGCCAGCACGCTCGCAGCCTGCTCGCCGCCCATCACCGACACGCGCGCATTCGGCCACATCCACAGGAAACGCGGCGAATAGGCGCGGCCGCACATCCCGTAATTTCCCGCGCCGTGCGAGCCGCCGATGATCAGCGTCAGTTTCGGCACCTGCGCGGTCGCGACCGCCGTCACCATTTTCGCGCCGTCCTTGGCGATGCCGGCGTTCTCGTATTTTCGGCCGACCATGAAGCCGGTGATGTTCTGCAGGAAGATGAGCGGAATGCCGCGCTGCGCGCAGAGTTCGATGAAATGCGCGCCCTTCTGCGCGGATTCGCCGAACAGGATTCCGTTGTTGGCGAGGATGCCGACGGGATAGCCGTAGAGGTGGGCGAAGCCGGTCACCAGCGTCGACCCATACCGCTGCTTGAACTCGTCGAACCGCGATCCGTCCACGACGCGCGCAATCACCTCGCGCACGTCGTAGGGTTTGCGCGTATCTGTCTGGATGATTCCATGCAGTTCGGCCGGATCGTAGATCGGCTCTTCTCCCGCGCCGATCTTCATGTCGACGGGTTTGCGGCGGTTGAGGTTGGCGACGATGCGGCGCGTGATGAAGAGCGCGTGCGCGTCGTTTTCGGCGTAATGGTCGCAGACGCCGGAAATTCGCGTATGCACGTCGCCGCCGCCGAGATCTTCGGCGCTGACGACCTCGCCGGTCGCGGCCTTCACGAGCGGCGGTCCGCCGAGAAAGATCGTGCCCTGCTTGCCCACGATCACGGTCTCGTCGGACATCGCGGGCACATAGGCGCCGCCCGCCGTGCACGATCCCATCACCACGGCGATCTGCGGAATGCCTTTGGCGGACATGTTCGCCTGATTGAAGAAGATGCGGCCGAAATGGTCGCGATCGGGAAAGACCTCGTCCTGACGCGGGAGGAAAGCGCCGCCGGAGTCGACGAGATAGATGCACGGCAGATTGTTCTGCTCTGCGATCTCCTGCGCGCGCAGATGCTTCTTCACGGTCATCGGATAATAGGTGCCGCCCTTCACCGTCGCATCGTTGGCGACGATCATGCACTCGGTCCCCTGCACGCGGCCGACGCCGCAGATGACGCCCGCGGACGGGGCGTCTCCGTCATACATGCCGTAGGCCGCAAGTTGCCCGATCTCGAGAAAGGGCGCGCCCGGATCGAGCAGATGGTCGACCCGATCGCGCGGCAGAAGTTTTCCGCGCGCAACGTGTCTGGCGCAAGCTTCCGCGCCGCCGCCCGTCGCGACCGATCCGAATTTGTCGCGAAGATCGTCGATCAGCGCGCCCATCGCGGCCTTGTTGGCCTTGTACTCGTCGGAGCGCGTATTCACGTTGGATTTCAGGGCTTGCATCGGCGTTTCCTCGACCCGTTCCCGACCGACGAACGTCACCCCCGCGAAAGCGGGGATCCGGTTCTCGGGCTTGTCATCGGCTGCTGGATTCCCGCGTTCGCAGGAATGACAGACCAACGCTACTTCGTCTCGGCCATCAATTCGCGGCCGATCAGCATACGGCGAATTTCCGACGTACCCGCGCCGATCTCGTAGAGCTTGGCGTCGCGCCAGAGGCGCCCTGTCGGAAAATCGTTGGTGTAGCCGACGCCGCCGAGCGCCTGGATCGCTTCGCCCGCCATCCACGTCGCCTTTTCCGCCGAGTAGAGAATGGCGCCGGCCGCGTCCTTGCGCAGTGTGCGCGCGTGGTCGGCGGAATCGCAGGCGCGTCCGACGGCGTAGACATAGGCGCGCGTCGCCTGCCAGGTCGAATACATGTCGGCGAGCTTGCCCTGCATCAGCTGGAAATCGCCGATCGGCTGGCCGAACTGCTTGCGCTCGTGCATGTAGGGCACGACGACGTCCATGCAGGCCGCCATGATGCCGAGCGGACCGCCGGACAGGACCGTGCGTTCGTAATCGAGGCCCGACATCAGGACGCGAACGCCCTCGCCGACCTTGCCGAGCACGTTTTCTTCCGGGACCTCGCAATTGTCGAAAAACAGCGGGAACGTGTTGGAGCCGCGCATGCCGAGCTTGTCGAGATGCTGGCCGTGCGTGAAGCCCTTGAAGCCCTTTTCGATGATGAAAGCGGTCATGCCGCGCGGGCCGGCGTCCGGATCGGTCTTGGCGTAAACGACGAGCGTGTCCGCATCGCCGCCGTTGGTGATCCACATTTTCGAGCCGTTGAGGACGTAGCGGTCGCCTTTCTTGTCAGCGCGCAACTTCATCGAAACGACATCGGAGCCGGCGCCCGGCTCCGACATGGCGAGCGCGCCGACATGGTCGCCGGAGACGAGCTTGGGCAGGTATTTCTGGCGCTGCGCTTCCGTGCCGTTGCGACGAATCTGATTCACGCAGAGGTTCGAATGCGCGCCGTAGGACAGGCCGACCGAGGCGGACGCCCGCGAAATCTCCTCCAGCGCGACGATATGGGCGAGGTAGCCCATGTTCGAGCCGCCGAATTCTTCCGAAACAGTCATGCCGAGCAGGCCCAGTTCGCCGAATTTCTTCCAGAGGTCGGCCGGAAATTCGTTCAATCTGTCGATCTCGGCGGCGCGGGGCGCAATTTCGGCCTGCGCGAAGGCATGGACGGTGTCGCGAAGCATGGCGATGTCTTCGCCAAGCCCCATGTCGATGCTCGGTATGTTCATTCGTTCCTCCCTGACGCGCGAGCATGATCCTAGCGCGGCCGCGGCGCCAGCCATGCCGAAAAGGTTGCATTTTTAGCCACGATGTCGAATATCGCGTCGAGATGACCGCTGCGACCGCCCTGCCCTTCCTGTCCGCCGCGTCGCGCGCGATGACCCCGATCGCCTTCGTCAAGGGCGTTGCGGCCGCATATCGCCGGTATGGCAGGGACCCATCGGAGGCGCTTTCGAGGGCGCATATCCCGCCAGACCTATTGAAGCGACCGGACGCACGCGTCACCGCGGCGCAATTCGAGGCTTTGTGCGGCTGGGCCATGCGCGAACTCGACGACGAAGCGCTCGGCTGGTTCGCCCGCAAAATGCCGTGGGGCGCCTATGGCATGTTGTGCCGTGCGTCCGTGACCGCTGCGACGCTCGATGTCGCGCTTCGCCGCTGGAGCCGGCATCATCGCATTCTCACCGACGACGTCGTCTTCGACCTGCGGACCGACGGCGAGGCGGCGCGCCTGTCGCTGATCGAGAACAGGCCGCTCGACGAACAACGCGAATTCTGCCTCGTCACGCTGTTGCGCTATGTGCTGGGCTATTCCTGCTGGGCCGTCGATTCCGCGATTCCGCTTCGAACGGCGTCGTTCCCTTTTCGCAAGCCGGATCACGTCTCCGTCTATCCGACGATCTTCTGCAAGGAACTGGCCTTCGACGCCGTGCGCGCGGAAATCGCCTTCGACGCGCGCTATCTCGCCCTGCCGCTCAAACGCGACGAGGCCGATCTCAACGCGATGCTGAAGCGGGCGCTGCCCCTGACGGTGCTGCCCTACCGCCGCGACCGTCTCATCGTGGACCGGGTGCGCGAATTGTTGCGCGATCCCCACAACCGCTTCTTCGGGGCGCCGGAACTCGCCGAAACGCTCGCACTCTCCACGCGCACGCTGCATCGCCGCTTGCTGGCCGAAGGCGCGAGCTTGCGCGACCTGAAGGAGGAGGCGCGGATCGAGCTTGCGCGGCAGGCCCTCGTGCGGGGGCGCTCGTCCATCAAGCGCGTCGCGCATGCGGCGGGCTTTCGCAGCGAAAAGAGTTTTTCGCGCGCCTTCCGCCAATGGACCGGCGAGACGCCGAGCGGATTTCGCGCGGCGCGCAGGCCGGCCTAGACTGTCGAAACGAGCCGGCTACGCCAGCCACTGCACGGACCTTTTGCATGACCACGATTCTCGACGCCGCGCGGCGCCTGCGACCGACGATTGCCGCCCGCGCGCAGGAAATCGAAACCGCCCGGCGCCTGCCTGCGGATCTGGCGGCGGAAATGGCTGCGGCCGGACTGTTCCGGATGGGGTTGCCGCGCGAGATCGGCGGCCCCGAATGCGATCCTGCGACCCTGCTCGAGGCGATAGAAATCATCGGTGACGCCGATGCATCCGCCGGATGGTGCACGATGATCGCGGTAACGTCGGGATTGACGGCCGCCTATCTCGAAACGGACGTCGCGCGCGCCATTTTTTCGCCCGCCCATGTGATCGCCGGCGGCGTGTTCGCGCCGATGGGACGCGCAGTCGAGAACGACGATTGCTTCATGCTGACCGGCAAATGGCAATGGGCGTCGGGTTCCGCCAATTGCCACTGGCTCGGCGGCGGCGCGCTGATCGTTGACGAGGGCGCGGTACGAACTTCCGCGGACGGCGCGCCGAAAGCCCGCATGTTGCTGTTCCCGGCTTCGTCCGCGACTCTCATCGATTCCTGGCATGTGGCTGGCCTCTGCGGCACCGGCTCCGGCGAGATGGCAGTCACAAACCTGCGGGTGCCGAAGTCCCATTCGGCGTCGATCGCAACGGATCGTCCGGTGGCGCGCGGCGCGCTCTACGCATTCCCGATCTTCGGGCTGCTTGCGCTGGGCATCGCCGCCGTGATGCTCGGCAACGCCGGCGCCGCGATACGCGATCTGGTGGAGCTCGCGGGCGGCAAGAAGCCGCAGGGATCGACCCGACTGCTCGCGGAACGCGCGACGGCGCAGGCAACGCTCGCGGAGACCGTTGCGAAATTCCGGGCGGCGCGCGCTTTCTACTACGAGGCGGTCGATCGCGCCTGGCGATCGGCGCGGACGAACGGCGAAGTTCTGCTGGACGAACGCGTCGCATTGCGGCTCGCCGCCACGCATGCGGTTCGAACCAGCGCCGAAGCGACGCGCGCCATGTGCGATCTCGGCGGCGGGTCGTCTGTCTTCCTGTCGTCGCCGCTGCAACGGCGCTTCCGCGACGCATTCGTCGGCGCTCAACACATGATGATCGCGCCGCAAACCTACGAATTGACGGGCCGCGCGTTGATGGGGCTGAAGACCGACGCGGGTTTCCTCTGAGCCCTCAGATCGCAGGACGGATCGCCGCCATGCGCAGCGCTCGCGGTTCGACCTCGATGCGGCGCGGCGTCGCTTCCAGAAATTCGCCGTCCGCGATCATGCCGATCGGAGCGGAAAATTCGAACTCCAGCGTTTTCGCCCGCTTGTGGAGAACGAGCGGGCTTGCGACATGGCTACCGTCGAAAATTTTCGGAAAGAGGCGAAGCAATTGCGAGCGGCTCATCTCGGCGCCGCTGACGACGTCCATTTCCGCATCGTCGACGCGCGCCTGCGGCGCCATCAGCATCCCGGCGCCGGTGTAACGGCTGTTGGCGACCGACAGCAGCGTGAGGGCCTCGCGACGAAAGTCTCCCGCGTCCAGACGATAGGGAAGCAGGTGCGGCGCGAGCCGCGCGACCATCCACAAGACGCCGGCCGAATAGCCGGCCGACCCCAACGGCTTCAAGCGATTGTTGACGAGACGCCCCACGGCGGCGGCGAAACCGAAGCTGACCATATTCGCGCACCAGAACGTGCGTTCGTCGCAGACGACGCGCAACAGGTCGATCGAGGCCGCCGCCGTCGCGCTATTCTCGCCGATCGCATCGCCTCCGACCGACGGCAGATCGCGGACGAGCGAATTGCCGGTGCCGAGCGGCGCGACGCAGACGAGCAGCCGCTCGTCGCCCCGCGCATGCGGCATAAGGCCGTTGACGACTTCGAACAGAGTTCCGTCTCCGCCCATGACGACGATCGTCCGGCGGCCGGTGATAAAGGCGCGAGCGGCGATGGCCGATGCGTCGCCCTGCGCCTTGGTGAAGACGACCTCAGGCGAAAATCCGCGTTGCGCGAGACGTTCGAGCAGACGCGGCGCCTTGCGTCCGCACCTGCCGCCGCCGGACGCCGGATTGACGATCGCGAGGGGCCTCATGACCTTCGTTCTAGCCTGCGGTCATGCTTCTGTCACATGCGCCGCGCGAACGGCTAGGGCGGGGGCAGGATCTTCTTTGCGACGAGGTCGGCGAAGAGTTCGCGGAACATGTCCTCGGTATCGATGCAATCGCCGAAGCCGGCCTTGCGCAGCTTGATCGTGCTGACGAGCGCCGGCGGCGCCGCGCGGCCTGTCAAGGACGCCATGCAATAATCGGCATATTGATGGGACCGGCCCAGCAGCTTTTCGATGTCCGGTTCGACCAGGCCGCGCCGCGCTGCGATCTCGCGCCAGATCCCTGCGCGCGCCGGCAGGTATTCGGCCAGCCGCAACGGCTCCGGCTCGCCCGCCTCCATGCCGAGCGCCGCCGCGATCGCCGGCCAGACGTTGCGCCAGACAAAGACGTCGCCGTTCGTGAGGTTGAAGGTTTCGTTGCGCGCGGCCGGCGCCAAGGCGGCCCAGGCGAGCGCGCGCGCCAGCAAACGCGCATCGACCGCCTCCAGCGTATAGTCGGCGCCGCCGGGATAAGAGAAAGGCAGGCCCTCGGCGCGCCGGATCGCCGCATAGGCGCCGAGCACTGGCATGATGTTCATGGCCGCGCCGATCGCGTCCCCGAAAATGATCTGCGGTCGAAAGATCGTGAAAGCGAAACCGTGCTCGGCCGCGCGCGCGCGCAGATAGTCCTCCTGCAGCCAATAGAAATTCGCATGATCGTCGCGCGGCCATTTTTCACGGGCCGGAACCGCGATGCGATGAAGGTGGACGCCGTAGGCTTTCGTGCCTTGAAGCAAAGACACATGCGCGAGCGCGCCGCGCGACACGAGCGGGCGCACCAGGTTTTCGAGCATGGCAAGGTTGCATTGCATCTGCCCGGGATCGCGCCAGCCGGCGACGAGCTCCGGCTTTTCGTGCAACGCTGCGAAGACCAGATGCGTGACAGGCGGAAGCGCCGCGACCGCTTCAACGCAGGCGCTTGCATCGAGCAGATCGATCGCAACGTGACGCCAGCCCGGCTTCGCGTCGAGGAGCGGCGCGCGCCGCGACACGGCGATCGTCGTCCAGTCCGCCGCCGATGCGAAATGTTCCGTCGCCGCCTGCCCGACAACGCCGGACGCGCCTGCGACCAGCACGGTTTTCTGCATCATGATGCGCCCGCCTTGCGTTCCATGCCCGGGTCGGCTTGCGACGCCAGGCGTCCGCCTTCGAGACGCAAAATCCTGTCCATCAGATCGAGCCCTGCGTGCGAATGGGTGAGAAGCAGAATCGTGCGGCCGGCGCATTCCCTGACGATGTTTCCGATCACGTCGCGCTCGGTTTCCGCGTCCAGCCCCTCGCCGGGCTCGTCGAGGACGACGATCGGCGCATCGTCCAGCAGCGCGCGCGCGATCGCAACGCGCCGCATTTCGCCGCCCGAAAGCGCCTGTCCGGCCACGCCGACCTCGGTGCGAAGCCCCGCGGGCAGACGCGCCAGCAAAGGCGCGAGCCCGGCGCGGCGCGCTGCGTCCTCGAGCTGCGCGTCGGTGGCGTCAGGCTTCGCAATGCGGAGATTGTCGGCGATCGTCGTCGAAAAGAGATGCGGGCGTTGCGCCACGACCGCCGCCAGTCCGCGCACCGTATCGCCGGCGAGTTCGCGAAGCGGGACGCCGCCGATCCGCACGGTTCCTTCCGTCGGATCGCGAAAGCGCACGAGCAATTCGATCAGACTCGACTTGCCCGCGCCGCTGCGTCCGACGACGCCGACATGCGCGCCCTGCGGGATGAAGAAATCAATGTCCACGAGCGCAGGCGGCGATCCCGGCCGATAGCTCAATCCGACACGTTCGAAACAGATGTCGAAATGCGACGGCGCAATGCGCGGCGCGGACGGGTCATCGACGGCAGGCGTGCGGTCGGCGAGCGCGAAGATGCGGCGCGCCGAGGCGAGCGTGGCGGGCAAGCTCGAAAAGGCGGCCGGCAATCCGGCGAACGCCTCCATTGCGGCGAGCGCAAGCAAGACGGACATGACGAGTTGCGGGCCGCTGATCGCGCCTGCGCGCACAAGAGGAATCGCGACGAGAAGCGCCGCGATCATCGCGAGATCGGCTGCAAGTCCGGCTGCGGCTTGACCCAGCGCGGCCATGCGAGCGGTTTTGCGCTCCGCCGCGACGAGGTCCGCGAATTCGGAGTCGACGCGGCGCCGGCGCCAGTCGGCGGCGCCCGCCGCCAGAAGCGGGCCGAGACCCTGGACGACATCGACGAGGCCGGCGCGCAAGCGCGCGGCCGCTTCCGCGATCTTCGCGCTCGCGCCGACCGATCGTCGCACCAGCAGCGCCGGCACAGCGATTGCGAAGACGAGATAGGCCGCGGTGACGGCCGCGCCGAGCTTCCAATCTAGCGCGCCGAGTACGAAACCGGCGAGTGCGAGCGTCGCCGCCGCCACGACGACCGGCGCGATCAGCCGCAGGAAAACCAGCTCGAGCCGGTCGATGTCCGTCTTCAATCGCGCGAGCAGATCGCCGGAACGCAAATCCTCGATCGCCGCGGGCGCGAGCGGAACGAGGCGCGCGAACAGCCAGGCGCGCGTTTCGGCGAGGAGACGAAACGTCGTTTCGTGCGAAAGCAGTCTGTCGGCATAGCGCCCGCCGGTGCGCAGGATCGCCAGCAGGCGGATCGTCGCCGAGGGCGTGAAATAATTGATCGCCGCCTGCGCAAGGCCCGCCGTCGCCATCGCCGCGATGAACCAGCCGGACACTGCGAGCAGACCGATATTTGCGAAGGTCGCGGCGAGCGAGAGCGCGATCGAGGCGGCCATGCGCCATCGATACGGGCGATAGAGTCCGAGCAATCGCCGAAGATCGCTCATTGCGCGGCCTCCGACTCCAGCGCGGCGACCATGCCGGCATAGACTCCCCCGCGCGCGATCAGCGCTGCGTGGCCGCCCTGTTCGACAATGCGGCCCGCCTCGAGAACCACGATGCGGTCGGCCTTGCGGATCGTCGCGAGGCGATGCGCGATCGTGATCATGGTCCGCCCGCGAGCAAACGCGTCGATCGCGGCGCCGACGGCGCTTTCCGTGTCCGCGTCCAGATGCGCGGTCGGTTCATCGAAGAGGACGAGCGGCGCCGGCGCGAAGAATGCGCGCGCGATCGAAAGGCGCTGCATCTCGCCGCCGGACACGCCCTGCCCGCTTTCGCCTATGATCGTGTCCGCGCCGTTCGGCAAACGGTCGACGATTGTCTTCGCACGCGCGGCTTCGAGCGCAGCGGCGAGATCGCCGGATCGCCCGAGCGCGACATTGGCGGCGACGCTGTCGTCGTAGACGTGCGCGCGCTGCGGCGCGTAGGCGATCGGCGGACGCGCGGCGTCCGATCCGGCGAGATCGACGCCGTCGATCGAAACGCGGCCGCTGCTCGGCGCGACAAAACCGAGAAGCACGGAAAACAGGCTGCTCTTTCCGGCGCCGCTCGGGCCGACCAGCGCGACATGTTCTCCAGGCGCAATGTCGAGGGTCACGTCGCGCAGGGCCTCGCGCTCGCCGTAGCGGACGCAGACATTCTCGAACCTGACGCTCGCCGCGCCCTTGGCCGTCGCTACGATACGCGGCGCGGACGGCGCCGCCCGCGCAAGCAAGGCCGCCATCCGTTCGGCGGCGGCGACCGCCTCCATCCTGGCGTGACGCTCTGCGCCCATCGCGCGCAGGGGACCGTAGAATTGCGGCGCGAGCAACAGAATGAAGAAGCCCGTGCGGAAATCGAGTTCGCCCGACAACAGGCGGAAGCCGATCAGGACCGCGATCAGCGCGATCGACATGGTCGCGAAAAATTCGAGGACGAGCGCGGAGAGAAAAGCCAGACGGAGAACCCGCATCGTTTCCCGCCGGTATTCGTCGGCCATCGCACGCACAACGGCGATTTCGCGCTCGGCCGCGCGAAACAGCTTGAGGTCGCGCAGACCCTGCACGGCGTCGAGCAGATGGCCGCCGAGGCGCGCAAGGCTCGCCCATTGCGCCGACGACGCCTTCTCGGCGCCCTTGCCCACAAGAACCATGAAAAGGAGGAACAGCGGAAGGCCGCCGAGGAGCACGAGACCGGATTCCCAGTCGAGCGGCAGGACCAGCGCGAGAATGGCGAGCGGCGCCGCTGCGACCGTGGCCAGGGTTGGAAGCCAGCGCCGGTAGTACGGTTCGACCGCCGCGACCGCTTCCGTCAGGGTCGCGGTGAGATCGCCGGTCGAAACGTCGGCCAGGCGTACCGGCCCGAGCGCGAAGACGTGATCGAGAAGACGTTCGAACAAGGCGCGGCGGGCGGTCGCGGCTGCGTCGAAGCCCGCGATGTCCGCAAGCGATCCCAGGACCGCACGCAGCGCGGCGAGCGCAGCAAGGCCCGCGAGCGCGCCGACGCTCGCGGCAAGATCGGCGCGCCGAAAGAGAACCGCGTCGACGACGCGGGCAAGCACGAAGGCGAAGGCGACCCCGGCGAGCGCGCTCGCCGCGGCGGCGCCGAGCGACAGCCCCAACGGCGCGCGGCTGCGGGCGCCCATCGATTTCAGGAGCGCCGCGGCGGCGCTCATCTCGAGCCGGCGATGGGGCTGCGGACCGCCGCGAAACGGCCGTCGCGAAAATTCGCGCTGTTCGATGCGATCGAATTCATCCGGGAATTCGTATCACAGGACGGCGCCGCAAATCGACGGGCCGGCGACGCCGTCGCCGGCCCCGCCCGGGCGCCTTTCGTCGAAGCTATTGTTGCGGCGCGAGTTCCTCCAGCCCGCGGCGGGCCGGCTCGATTCCCCAGGCCCAGACCGCCACGATCTGAACGATCAGGAGCGCGATCATCAGCGAGGTGACGCCGCTCACGCCGTAGGATTTGAACAGGCTGACCACGATGAACGGGGATATGATCGTCGCGCCGCGTCCGAGCATGTTGCAGATTCCGTTGGCGCGAAGCCGCACGTCAGTCGGGAACAGTTCGGGCGTGTAGACCCCGTAAAGCAAGGCGACAAGCACATAGATCGACAGCAACAGACAAAATCCGATCGCGACGAAAGCGGTCGGCTCGGTGAGCTGCGGATAGATGAGGCCGAACACGATCGTCAGCACGGAGCCGCCGATGATCGTCGCGCGGCGGCCGAGACGATCGGAAAGGTAGGCGCCGAGCGCGCAGCCGATCGGCGCTGCGAGGCTCATGAGAAGCGTATAGTTGAAGGACTTCGTCAGCGTCAGACCCTGCTGGACGAAAAAGGTCGGCAGCCATGTTACGAAGCCGAAGATCAGCGTGTTGATGACGATGAGGACGATCGAGCCCAGCACCAGCCGGGGCAGCAGGATCGGTCCGAACAGATCGCCCGTCCCGAAATTGCGGGTGGGCGCGGTCGGGGCCGGCGCCGGAAGCGCTGCGCCGCCGCATTCCCGTTCGATGGTCGCGACGAGAGCCTCGGCCTCAGCGAAACGTCCTTTCGATTCGAGCCAGCGCGGCGATTCCGGAAGGGCCTTGCGCAGATACCACACGACCAGCGCGCCGACGCCCGAGATGACGAACATTGCGCGCCAGCCGACCAGCGGAATGAGGATCGAGCCGAGCAGCGTCGTCGCGGGCAGGCCGGTGACGACGATCATCGCCATGAACGACAGCCATTTTCCGCGCGAGGCCGGCGGCACGAATTCCGTCAGAGAGGAATAGCCGACGACGATTTCGGCGCCGAGGCCGAGACCCATCAGAAAACGCGCGGCGACGAGCCATTCCATGGACGGCGCGAGCGCGGCGGCGAACGAGGCGACGCCGAACAGGAGCAGATTGACCTGATAGGTGAAGCGCCGTCCGTAGGCGTCGCCGAGAAAGCCCGCGACCAGCGCGCCGATGGTCATGCCGAAGAAGGTGAAGGAGACGAATTGCGCGTTTTGCGCCAGCGTCGAGAATTTGGTCGCCAGCGCGGCGCCGAGCACGCTCGTGCCGACGTAGAGATCGTAGCCGTCGAAGAACATGCCGGCGCCGATAAGCCAGAAGATGCGCTTGTGAAAGGCCGAAATCGGCAGGCGGTCCAGTCGGGCGCCGGACTGACCGGCGCTTGTGTTCAGAGCAGCAGACATCACACTCTCCCCCTGTCGCTCATCTCGTCGCCGCGTCCGCCAATTCGCAGATGCGTTCTTGCGAGACCGGATGTTCGCCGATGAACGGCGCGTTTGCGCCGAGCGCGTTCTCGATCGCCGAGATGACGCAGGCCGCAGCGGGTAT
>JAGWTW010000206.1 GCA_028868735.1 Hyphomicrobiales bacterium
GTGTCGACCAGCGCGCCGCCGGAATTGCCGGGATTGATGGCGGCGTCCGTCTGGATGAAGAAGCCGTAGTCGCTGATGCCGATCTGCGTGCGCGCCAGCGCGGAGACGATGCCCTGCGTCACCGTTTGTCCGACGCCGAACGGATTGCCGATGGCGAGCACGAGGTCGCCGACTTCCAGACTGTCGGAATCGCCGAGCTCCATCGCCGGCAACGCGCCGGCGCCTTTCAGTTTCAGAACGGCAAGGTCCGTACGCGGGTCGCGCAAGACGATTTCGGCTTCGAATTCGCGGCGGTCCGAGAGCGCGACCTTCACGTCCGTCATGCCTTCGATGACGTGATAATTGGTGACGACGAGCCCGCTCGGATCGACGATGACGCCCGACCCCAGGGATTGCGCGGTCTGGCCGCCGGGCGCCGACCGGTCGCCGAAGAACTGACGGAAGATCGGATCGTCGAACAGCGGATTGCGCACGATTTTCTCGGTGCGCGAGGCGTAGACGTTGACGACGGAGGGTTGCGCCTTCTTCACGACGGGCGAAAAGGACAGGAGCGCTTCCGCGCGCGTCTGCGGCACGTCGCGGGCCTGCCCGGTCTGGGCAATCGCCCCAGACGTCAATCCGAGCAGCGCGACGCCTGCGGCGACGCAACGGAGGGAGCGTGCAATCAGGCGCATAAAAACATTCTCCGTGCAGGCCGCCGCAGCGGCCGAATCGGCTCTCATATAGGCCCAAAATACGCCGACGATAGGGAGCGTCGACCCGCGCCGGTCAGACGATGAGGTAGATTGCGTGGCGCGGCGCCCGGCCGGGCGCCGCCGGCGTCTCCGCCACGCGCCATGCGAGCCCTATTTCGTCCAGCAGCTCTTCGAACGCCGCCGAGCGATCGGCCGACCAAAGCGCGACCACGCCGCCCTGTCTCAGCGCGCCGCGCGCAAGCGCGAGCCCCTCGCGGGCGTAGAGCCGCGCGTTGCGGGCGAGCATGACCGCGCCCGGTCCGTTATCCGTGTCGAGCAATATGGCGTCGAACGCGCGGGGATTTTCGCGTAGCGCCTCCGCGACATCGCCGAGACGGATGGAGACGCGCGCGTCCTCCAGCGGCCGGCGCGCGAGGTCGGCCAGCGGGCCGGCGTTCCACGCGACGATCTCCGGCATGAGTTCGGCGACGACGACCGAGGCGTCCGCAGGCGCCGCGTCCAGCGCGGCGCGCAGCGTGAACCCCATGCCGAGACCGCCGACGAGGATATTCGGCGCCGCGCGATCCGCCACGGCCGCCAACGCGAGCCGCGCCATCGTCTCCTCGGAGGCGTGTGCGCGGTTGGACATGAGATCCCAGCCGTTGCAGCGGATTTCGTAGAGGCCGCCGCGTTCGCGAAGAACGAGCTCTTCGCCCGTCAGCGTGATCGCGCGCGCAATTTCGGTCCAGGCTTCCATGCGCCCTTGTAACGCAAAAGGCGGACGCAAGCGTCCGCCTTGAAATCTCATTCCCGCGAAAGCGTCGCTCCGGCTCCCGACCAGGCCTTCGGCCCGCCGGGAATGACGGCCGAAGTTACGCCGCGGCCTCTTCGCGCGTCTGCACCGGGCCCGAATCCTGGCCCTTGGCGCTCTCGTCGCGATCGACGAATTCGATCACGGCCATCGCCGCATTGTCGCCGTAGCGGAAGCCCGCCTTCAGCACGCGCGTGTAGCCGCCGTTGCGCTCCTTGTAGCGGGGGCCGAGCACGTCGAACAGCTTCTTCACGAGAGCGACGTCCTTGATCTGCGCGATCGCCTGGCGGCGGGCGTGCAGGTCGCCGCGCTTGCCGAGCGTGACCAGCTTCTCGACGACCGGACGCAGGTCCTTGGCCTTCGGCAGCGTGGTGACGATCTGCTCGTGCTTGATGAGCGCCTGCGCCATGTTCGAGAACATGGCCTTGCGATGCTCGGCGGTGCGGTTGAAGCGGCGCTTTGCGCGTCCGTGGTACATGGCTTTCTCCTTTTTCGGGTCTGCGGCCGCCGTGCCAAGGAACGGCCGCTCTCTTGAACCCCCTCTCCCCGTTTACGAAGAGAGGGCCGGGGTGAGGGGCTGGGCGAGCGTCGTGAAACTCTCACGGCCCCTCATCCTGACCTTCTCCCCGCAGGCGGGGAGAAGGAACTTTCGCGTCTCAGTAATGCTCCTCGAAGCGCTTCGCGAGCTCCTCGATGTTCTCCGGCGGCCAGCCCGTGACCTCCATGCCGAGATGGAGACCCATCTGGGCGAGCACTTCCTTGATCTCGTTGAGCGACTTGCGGCCGAAGTTCGGCGTGCGCAGCATCTCGGCTTCCGTCTTCTGGATCAGGTCGCCGAT
>JAGWTW010000127.1 GCA_028868735.1 Hyphomicrobiales bacterium
GCGCGCGGAAAGATGCTGGTCGGCGGCAAGCCGCCGACCTCGGGCAATCGCGACATCGCCTACATGCTGGCGCGCGACGCATTGAGCCCTTGGCGCACCGCGCTCGGCAATGCCGAGCTCGGCGCGGAAATCCGCGGCGTGCCTGTTTCCGAACGTCGGGCGCGCGCGATCGACCTTTTGGAAAAGGTCGGTCTCGCCGGTTTCGAAAACGCCTATCCCAAGCAATTGTCGCAGGGCATGCGCCAGCGCGTCGCGCTTGCGCGCACGTTCAGCCTCGCGTCGCCGATCCTCCTGATGGACGAGCCGTTCGGCGCGCTCGACGCGCAGACGAAACTGCAACTGGAGGACGTGCTGCTCAATCTCTGGCAGAGCGAGCGGCGCACCGTCGTCTTCATCACGCACGATCTGTCCGAGGCCGTGTCGATGTCGGACCGCGTCATCGTGATGAGCGCGCGGCCGGCGCGCATCGTGGCCGATGTGCCTATACCTCTGGGGCGGCCGCGGTCCGTGCGCGCCCTGCAGAAGGACCACCTTTATCACGAGCTCTACGCCGAGATCTGGGCGAAGCTCGAGGAGGGACTGTCCGGATGAGCGACGCGCCATGAACGAAGCGACCTGGAGCAGTACGAAAATCTGGACCGCGCGCCTCGCGGTGCTCGCGATTTTCTTCGCACTGTGGGAATGGGCCGCGAATACGAAGACGATCGATCCGATCCTGATCGGCCGGCCGTCCGGCATCGTCGCCTTCATCTGGAACGAGATATTTGTCACCGGCGATTTGTGGGTCGATTTCGGCTACACGCTGCTCGCCACAATGCTGGCGTTCGGGCTCGGCAGCGTCGCCGGCATTCTCGTCGGCATGCTGTTCGTGACGCAACCGAATGTGGAGGCCGTGCTCAGCCCGCTGCTGATGGCGCTGAACTCCATGCCGCGCATCGCGCTCGCGCCCTTGTTCCTCATCTGGTTCGGTCTCGGCATCGGCTCCAAGATCGCGCTCGGCTTCAGCCTCACCTTCTTCATCGTGCTGACGAACACGGTCGCCGGCGGCCGCGGCGTCAACCCCGATCACATCACGCTCGCGCAGACGCTCGGCGCAAGCCGCAGCCAGATCTTCAGAAAATTCACGCTGCCGAGCGCAGTGCCCGTCATCTTCAACGGCCTGCGGCTCGGATTGATCTTCGCGCTGCTCGGCGTTATCGGCGGCGAAATTCTCGCTTCCGAACACGGGCTCGGCGGGGCGCTGCAATTGCTCGCGGCGAGTTTCAAGACGGACGGCGTGTTCGGCCTCATCATCATCCTGTCGATCGTCGGCATCGCGATCACCTGGATCATGACATGGCTCGAGCGGCGGCTCCTGCGTTGGCGATGACAGCCAGGTCGCGCGGACAAGAAGAGCGTCGGAGGAAACATGATCGGATCTGAGCCGTTCAAGGGCCGCATCGGGCGGACGGTCTACGAATCGAAGCCGCATTGGCCCGAACATGCGCGGCCGCGCGCCGGCGCGCCCAACGTGCTCATCATCCTGTTCGACGATCTCGGCTTCGCGCATCTGAATTGCTACGGCTCCTCGATCGATACGCCGCATATCGACAGGCTCGCCGCCAACGGCCTGCGCTACACAAATTTCCACACGACCGCGCTCTGTTCGCCGACGCGCGCCGCGCTGCTGACGGGCCGCAATCACCATACGGTCGGCATGCGCGGGCTGGCGAACTGGAACACCGGCTATCCCAATTGCACCGGTTCGATCGCGAAGTCCGCCGCGACGCTGGCCGAAATGATCCGCCCTTCCGGTTATTCCACCTTTGCGGTCGGCAAATGGCATCTTGCCCCGCTCGAAACCGTTTCGCCCGCAGGTCCGTTCGATCACTGGCCGACGTCGCGCGGCTTCGATCGCTATTACGGCTTCATGGGCGGCGAGACGGATCAGTGGCGCCCGGCGCTCTATTGCGACAACCATCCGATCCGCCAGCCGAAGGAGCCGTCGGAGGGCTATCATCTCTCCGAAGATCTCGTCGACCAGGCGATGGGCATGATCCGCAGCCAGAAATCGGCGATCCCGGAGAAGCCGTTCTTCACCTATCTCTGCTTCGGCGCGACGCATGCGCCGCATCAGGCTCCCAAGGCGTACATCGACAAATATCGCGGCCGCTTCGACGCCGGTTGGGACGTCGTGCGAAGCCAATGGTTCGAGCGGCAGAAAAAGCTCGGCGTCATTCCGCAGGATACGGAACTGTCCCCGCGCAATCCCGGCGTGAAGGCCTGGGATCAGCTCACCGCCGATCAGAAGACGTTGGCGCTTCGCTTGCAGGAAGCCTTCGCCGGCTTCCTCGAACATACGGACGCGCAGATCGGGCGCCTCATCGCCTTCCTCGAGGAGATCGGCGAAATCGACAATACGCTCATCCTGCTGATGAGCGACAATGGCGCGAGCCAGGAGGGCGGACCTCAGGGCATGGTCGACTATGCCCGCTATTTCAATGGCTATGTCGAATCGATCGATGAGAGCATGGCGCGTCTCGACCAGATCGGGACCGAGCATGCGCACAACAATTATCCCTGGGGTTGGGCGCAAGTCGGCAACACGCCGGGCAAACGCTACAAGCAGAACACGCACGGCGGCGGCATTCGCGATCCGTTGATCGTGCACTGGCCGAAGGGCGTGACCGACAAAGGCGGGATCCGCGACCAGTTCCATCATGTCACCGACATCACGCCGACGGTGCTCGAAATTCTCGGCGTCGCGCCGCCCGCCGAAATCAACGGCCATCCGCAGATGCCGATCTACGGGACGAGTCTCGCCTACACATTCCCTGCAGAGTCCAAAGCGGAGAAGACTCGCAAGCCCGTGCAATATTTCGAAATGCTGGGCCATCGCGGCGTATGGGCCGACGGCTGGAAGGCCGTCGCCTATCACGAGGCGGAGACGCCTTTCGAATCGGACAGATGGGAGCTCTATCACCTCGATCAGGACTTTTCGGAATGCCGCGACCTTGCTGCGGACAAGCCGGAAAAGCTGAAGGAGATGATCGAACTCTGGTGGGCGGAAGCCGGCCGCAACGGCGCGCTGCCGCTCGACGACCGGCGCGTCGAATTGTGGGCGCCGGCGCCGACCGCGCTCAACCCGCGCAATCGCCGCCGCTACGTCTACCGCCCGCCGATGGACGTGATCGCGGCGGAAGGCGCGCCCTCGCTCGGCAACCGAACCTTCTCTGTCATCGCCGACATAGAACGCAAGGCCGCGAGCGACGACGGCTGCCTGTTCGCTTTCGGCGATTCCAAGAGCGGATTGAGCTTCTTCATACAGAACAACCGGCTCGTGTTCGACTATTCCCTGTTCGCCACGCATTACAAGGTCGTGTCCGACGTCGAACTTCCGATCGGCCGCTGCGCCGTGTCGGCGACGTTGCAGAAGATCGATCAGACCGGCCGTCTGTCGCTCAGGATCGGCGACCGGGAATGCGGTTCGGTCGAACTGCCGAAGCTGCTGCGGCGCATCTGGGGCGGCGCGATGATGATCGGCTGCGACGAAGGCGCGCCCGTCAGCCCCGACTATCGCGCGCCCTTCGTTTTCAAGGGCAAGATCCATACGCTTGAAATCGACACGCCGCCGACGAAACCGACGCCGGCCGACCAGCGCGCGCAGGCGCGCGCCGAACTCGCGCAGCAATAGGCAGGGCCGCACATGTCAGGGACGTTCAAGGGCCGCATCGGCCGCACCGTTTACGAATCCAGGCCTCACTGGCCCGAGCAGCCGCGCCCGCGCGACGGCGCTCCGAACGTGCTGGTCATGCTGTTCGACGACGTCGGCTTCGCGCATTTCGGCTGCTACGGCTCCGATATCGAGACGCCGAACATCGACAGGCTCGCGGCCGGCGGATTGCGCTTCACGAATTTCCACACGACGGCGCTCTGCTCGCCGACGCGGGCGGCGCTGCTGACCGGCCGCAACCATCATTCGGTCGGCATGCGCGGGCTCGCAAACTGGAACACTGGCTTTCCGAATTGCACGGGCGGCGTCGCGCGGTCGGCGGGCACGCTCGCCGAAGCCTTGCGCGCGGTCGGCTATTCGACCTTCGCCGTCGGCAAGTGGCATCTGACTCCGATGGAGGAGACGTCGGCTGCCGGCCCCTTCGATCAATGGCCGCTCGCGCGCGGCTTCGACCGCTATTACGGATTCCTGCAAGGCGAGACCGATCAGTTCTCGCCGGAGCTCTATTGCGACAACAGGCCGATCGACCCGCCCAAGCGGCCGGAGGAGGGCTATCACCTCTCCGAAGATCTGATCGATCAGGCGATGGCGATGATCCGCAGCCAGAAGTCGGCGATCCCGGAAAAGCCGTTCTTCACTTATCTCACCTTCGGCGCGTGTCATGCGCCGCATCAGGCGCCGCAGCCTTACCTCGACAAGTACAAGGGCCGGTACGACGCCGGCTGGGACGTCGTGCGCCAGCAATGGTACGAGAAGCAGAAGCGGCTCGGCATCATTGCGCAAGACACCGAACTGGCGCCGCGCAATCCCGGCGTCGAGCCCTGGGACAAACTGCCCGACCACCAGAAGAAGCTCGCCTGCCGTTTGCAGGAAGCCTTCGCCGCCTTTCTCGATCACACGGACGCACAGATCGGTCGTCTGCTCTCGTTTCTCGAAGAGATCGGCGAGATGGACAACACGCTCATTCTGCTGATGAGCGACAATGGCGCGAGCCAGGAGGGCGGACCGATCGGCGTGATCGACACGTTCAAATATTTCAACGGCGTTCCCGAGGACATGAACGAGATCCTCGCGCGCATGAACGAGATCGGCGGTCCTAAGTCGAATTCCAACTATCCCTGGGGCTGGGCGCAGGTCGGCAACACGCCGGGCAAGCGCTACAAGCAGAACACGCACGGCGGCGGCGTGCGCGATCCGCTCGTCGTCCATTGGCCGAAAGGCATTTCCGACAAGGGCGGCATTCGCAGCCAGTTCCATCATGTCACCGACATCACGCCGACAGTGCTCGACATCGTCGGCGCGGACATGCCGGAGCGCGTCAACGGCGTCGCGCAAATGCCGGTGCACGGCGTCAGTCTCGCGTATGCGTTCCCGCCGGAAGCCAAGGCCGAAAAGTCGCGCAAGCCCTCGCAATATTTCGAGATGTTCGGCCATCGCGGCATCTGGTCCGACGGCTGGAAGGCGGTGACCTTTCATACGCAGATCGGCAAACCGTTCGATCAGGATCAATGGGAGCTCTACCACCTCGATCAGGATTTCTCGGAGTGTCGCGACCTCGCGAAAGAACAGCCCGAGAAGCTGCGCGAACTCGTCGAATTGTGGTGGGCCGAAGCCGGACGCTACGGCGTGCTGCCGCTCGACGACCGCCGCCTCGAACTCTGGCGCCCGAGCCCGCGCGCATTCACGCCGCGCAATCGCTCGCGCTATGTGCTCTATCCGCCGGTCGCGCATATGACGGGCGAAGTCAGCCCGTCCCTCGGCGGCCGCAGCTTTACGGCGACGGCGGAGATCGATCGGCAATCCGACAAGACGCAGGGCGCGATCTTCGCGCTGGGGTCTGCGCATAACGGAATCGCCTTCTACGTGCTCGGCGACCGGCTGGTGTTCGACTACAATCTGTTTACGAAACATTGCAAGGCGATCTCCGACGTCCCGCTGCCGGTCGGCCGCTCGACGGTTTCCGTGGCGCTCGAAAAGCTCGAAGGCGACAAAGGCCGTGCGACCATTTCGATCGACGGCAAGGCCTGCGGCTCCGTCGAGATTCCGAGGATTCTGCGGATGATCTCATCGACCGGCATGGACGCGGGGCGCGACGCCGGCTCCGCCGTCAGCGACGATTACAAGTCGCCCTTCGATTTCGAAGGGCGTATCCTGAAGCTCGTTTTCGAAATGCCGGAGCGCGGCAAGCGCGAGCAGGCCGAAGCGCAGAAGACGGAAGCGAAAGTCGCGATGGCGCGGCAGTAAGGGGAGCGCGTGTCCGGTTCGCATAAGGGCGGGTGCTGTTGTGGACCGGGCGACCTCGCGCGCGAGAAGGCGACGGGGTTCGCGTCAGCGCACATCGCAAGCGCGGCGCCGGGAGAAAGTCGCGCCGATATGGCGCTGATCCCGGCGGGCGTGTTCCGCTACGGCTGTGATCGGCGCGAGGGGCATCCGAGCGACGGCGAAGGTCCGTCGCGACCGGTCATGCTCGAAGCGTTCCTGATCGACAAATACGCCGTCAGCAGCGCGCGGTTCGCACGCTTCGTCGCGGCGACCGGGTACCAGACGGAGGCCGAGCGGCTCGGCTGGTCCTTCGTCTTCGCGGGTCTGCTGCCCGATGATTTCGAGGAGACGCGCGGCGTCGCCGCGGCGCCCTGGTGGCGGCAGGTGTTCGGGGCCGACTGGCGTCATCCGGAAGGCCCGCACTCCTCGATCGAGGGACGCGAGACGAACCCTGTCACGCATGTTTCGCACAACGACGCGCTCGCCTTCTGCGTCTGGGCCGGCAAGCGATTGCCGAGGGAAGCGGAATGGGAGAAGGCCGCGCGCGGCGGCCTCGAAGGCGCGCGCTTTCCGTGGGGCGACGAAGAAACGCCGGGCGGCCGACATCCCTGCAACGTCTGGCAGGGGACATTTCCGAGCCACAACGCGTGCGGCGACGGTTTTTATGGTCTCGCGCCCGTCGATTCGTTCGAGCCGAACGGCTACGGCCTCCACAATATGGCGGGCAATGCGTGGGACTGGTGCGCCGACTGGTTCACGCCGCTGCGGTTCGGGCGGGAAGGTCTCGCGCGCCCCGCGCCCGACGCGTCGGCTATCCTCGACCCGCGTGGGCCGGAGGACGGCGAACTGCGGGTGATGCGGGGCGGCAGCTATCTCTGCCATCCCTCCTATTGCTGGCGGTATCGCAATGGCGCGCGTTCGTCCGCCACGCCCGACAGCGGCGCCGGGCATATCAGCTTTCGCTGCGTCGTGGACGTCTGAAGACCGCTCCGTCAGTCCGGCCGACAAAAAAACCCGGCGCTTGCGCGCCGGGTTTCGAAGCTTGCGGTCGCGTCGATCAGAAGGCGCGATACATACGGACCTGGCCCTGGATGAGGTCGGCCGTGCTCTTCCAGGCCGGCATGCCGAGCGACCGGAGCACTACGTCCGAGGCCAGGCCGACCGGCCGGCTGGTGATGCCGTGCTGCCACGCGACTTCCGCGCCGATGCCGAAGCCCCTGATCGGGTTCCACTCGAGACCGGTGGTCAGACGAGTTTCGGTGAAGTTCGTCATGCCGCTGATAAATGGGACGCCGAGCGCGCCTGCGCCTGTGTTCTGGTTTATCATCGCCGCCAGCGGAGCCGGATTCAGCGCGTTCTGCGAGTACGTCACCCTGTAGTACGAACCGGTCAGCGTCGAACTGATGGTCGGCGTCCAATAATGACGCAATGCGCCGGTGACGGCATAGCCGGTCGACTTGTCGCAGGTGCCCGCCATCGTCCACACGCAGTCGACGTCGGCGAGGCCGTTGTAGCCGGCGCCGGTTCCAACGCGCGCGAGGCCGATCGCATAACCGTTCGACGTGTCGACGCCGGCGACGTAGGCGAAGTTGCTGCCGGTGAGATAGCCGATCGCGCCCTTCGCGTAAGTCGCCTGCAGCCACAGGACGTCGCCCGGCGCGAGCATGTCGAGCTTGAACATCACGCCGCCCTGGGCCGCGAAGCCCAGCGAACTGCTGTTGGCGAAATTGCCGAGGCCGGAGAATGGCGCCGGGCCAGCGGCGAAGGTGAAGGCCGGCGCGACGCCGCCGGGCGCAGCGCCGCCCGTCGTGTACAGGCCGGTGCTGACCTGATGGACCGCGCCCGAGATCTGCGCCGAACCCCAGGGCTGGTCGAGACGCAGATTGGCGACGACGTCAGGAATGCGGGTGCCATTGAGGATCGCGGTGCTCGGCACGGGGCCGCCGGCATTGATGAAAGCGTTGCTGATGAGCACCGTGTTGACCGGCGCCTGCTGGCGATGCGAGATCGCATCTTCCACCGACAGCGTCGCCGAGAAGCCGCCGCCCATGGTGAGCGTATAAGCGATCGCGTTGACCGTCTGGTTCGAACCGCGCAGTCCGGTGTAGCCGACCGCATCCGCATAGAAGTCGAACATCGACTGGATGCGGCCCATGGTTATGCCGGCGAACTGGATGAACGCCTTGTTGAGCGTTGTCGTCTCGCGGCCGTTCGCATTGCCGATGGTGGCGGTGTAGGCCGGAATTCCGAGGATGGAGGCCGGAATGGCGCCGGTCGAGGCGCTGATGCCCGCGCCGAAATACGAGTCGACGCGCATGAAGGCGCGGACCGTGCCCCAGGGCGACTGGGTGCGGGCGTCGAGCTCCAGACGGCCGAGGGCGAGCGAGCTGACCGCGTCGCGATTGGCGCCGGGAACGTAGGCGCCGTAGTTCGCGCCGCCGAGGGCCACGCCCGTGAAGGGGATGGAGCCGCCGAGGCCGTTGTTGACCGCAGCCACCGAGGTCACGCCGGCCGGCTGCACGCGGAAGGGCGTATTCTGCACGCCCCAGGCGGCGAGAACCAGGCCGCCGACGCGCAGACAGGTGTCCGTGCCGGGAATGTAGAA
This sequence comes from Hyphomicrobiales bacterium, assembly GCA_028868735.1. Lineage (GTDB taxonomy): Bacteria > Pseudomonadota > Alphaproteobacteria > Rhizobiales > Beijerinckiaceae > JAJXWB01. The sequence continues at coordinate 8,580 of JAGWTW010000127.1, forward strand.
GAAGCCCGCGCCGTAGGCGTCGCAGATCTTCACATATTGAACGGGCGCCGCCTTGCGGGTCGGAAGATCGGCGGCCTGAGCCGTCGCGACCGTCGCCAGAATCGCTGCGGAACCGAGAAAGAGGCTTTTTGCGCCCGTCATATTGGTCCTCCAGATAAGCCTAGTTTGTTGTTATTTCTGTCGAATCCCGGTTCGATCCGCGATATTTCGACAACTTTCCCTCCTGACCCGGACGGCCAGAATGATTTTTGCAATTACCGTTTTAGCTTAAACGCGCCTTGGACTGAACCGATTTCGGCCACATTGCGCTCAAAAAGAGCTTCTGTTGCCGGATTGTCACAAATTGTTGACGTGCAAACCAATACGCGGTCTCGGCCTGCGAGGCCGGCTCGTCATAAGGGCTGTGACAGGCTAGTATGAAAGGAGGGAATTCGACGGTTTGCGCCGGTAAGGACGATTACGACGATCATGAATATTCACAGGAGCGAAGACGTCGGCCAGCGAGCGCCGCAGCAGGACCGCAGTCGCCGGAACCAGGAAAAACTCCTGCAGGCCGGAAGGAAACTGCTCGCGACGGTCAATCTCGACGTGCTCAAGGTCGAGGACATCTGCGAGGCGGCCGGGCTCACGACCGGCGCTTTCTACCGGCGTTTCGTCGGCAAGGAGGCCTATTTCAACGCGCTTCAGGAAGCGTGTTTCAGCGACGCCTTCGTCGGCAAGGCGCGGCTCGCCCGCGGCGAACACCAGTCGTTCGAGCAGAACCTCGACGCGTACCACCAGCGCGCGATCGGCTGGATGCGCGCGCATCAGGGCGTGCTGCGGGCCGTCATGCACAGGATGAGCGGGCTGCCCGGCGGCGACAATCCGTTCGTCCACGCGCGCCGCGGCTCGGACAAATTCCTGCGCCAGACCGCGTTCGCACATTATCGGGTCGCGCCGAGTCCGGAGGCCGAACGGGTGGTCAGCAGCGCCAATCAACTCCTGTTCGGCATGCTGAGCGCCATGCTCATCACAGATCCCGGTCCGTACCGCCTCACCGATCCGGACCTGCCGGAGCGGCTGACCCGAATCATGATCGTCTATCTCGACGCGTTCCTGAAACCGATGGGCGAAACGGGCCGGTAGCGGTCAGATTTCGACATTCGCGGCGCGCCGCCCGATCTGTCCGGTTGTCGATGAATCGTTCCGACCGCGGACGTTGGCGAGGGGAGAGACGGGCGGGGAGCGGCCTGTCCAACGTAAGTCATATGCGACCGCGATTATGGGGCTGTCTATTTTCAATCGCGATGTCCAACGCCCATGAGAGACCGAGCCATCGCGTCCGAAACGGGTTGGCCAGCATGTACTTCGGCGAATATGAATTGTCCCGAAACGTTAATTTCAAGAAATGTATAAACATCCGGCTCTGTCAGGCAGAAATCAAATGCCCCGAATCGTAGATTCGTCGCCTTCATGAATCTGTCGATCATCTCCTTCATATGGATCGGCAGGGCGTGAGGGACGTAGCGTGTAGAAGGGTCGAGCCTCCAGTCTATTTTGGCTTCTTCGTGATTGGGTTGACACGAGACGGCATGAATTTCCGAGTCGATCACCGCCACGCGAATATCGGCTATTTTCTCCACCCTCTCTTGGAAAATGACGGGGGAATGTTTTACGAAATCAATAATAGACAAATGCTCATCCGTCATGACCCTGGTCGGAAGGAATTCATTTTCGATATTTGTCAATATTTTAAATATTGTACCTCCGGCTTTGTTTGACATGTAAAATTGTCTCACCTGATCCGGATCGTTGCTTATTAGCGTACGTGGGATATTGAACCCCGCGGCTGCCGCTCGATCCAATTGATATACTTTATGTTTTAAACTCTCTTCAGAGGCAATCGGGTTTATTACTTTGTTTCCAAGGCTTGTGAGAAATCCCAGTAAAAGCGATCGCGCTTCGTTTGCGGCGAAGCGAGAGTGTCGGGGGTTCAAGATCCCGGCGGCTGGAACGGGCTGATTTGGTCGGCGCCACCAGACGCCCGTAACATGCTCTCCGTCTATCTCGACGTCGGCTGTTTTTATTAGATAACGATTGGCCAGGTGTTTTGTAATTTCTATAGAAATCGACCATCCTTCGGGATAATCGGCTGTATCTAGAATGGTGCAATTGCCTCCGCGATCCCTAATTCGCTTTGCCACCAGACTTGCGTGAGAATCCGTCTTTTCTGAAAAGATTACCTGCCGCTTCATGCGCATCCCGCCGGGTGGCTTCCGTCTGCTGTGGCTTGTCTTTCAAGGCAAGGCGCGACGCCAAAGGCGCCTCGCCCCGCCAAACTTCTGCAGCACGCGGCTGAATTCTTGCGAGATTCAATCTCGATTCAACGTTTCAAGTCGGGCTCCGGCTCCGGTGGTTCGGGCGGCTCCGGCGGTTCGGGCGGTTCGGGTGGTTCGGGCGGCTCCGGCGGTTCGGGCGGCTCCGGCGGCGGAGGAGGCGGAGGCGGAGGCGGATTCGGCGGTTCTTCGTCTATCTTGGAATCTTGGATGTGAACAATTGAAATATCCTGCTTTTCGTCAGTAATGTAGTAAGAACTATTTCCGTCGTGTACCAGCGTTTGGTAAGGACTATCGGTAATATCTGTTTCTGGCGTATCGTAATCTGTACTGTTAATTCCTTCGTGTATTTTGTTAGCGGCAGCGAAGAGTTTTCGCTCCTCCAACTTTTCTTTCATTTCCTGCTCTGGAACTGCCAGGATGGTTTTGGCCGCTGCTACAGCAAAGGGCTGCACTGGCGCTTTTGCCGAATTTAACCCGCCGTCCTTAGACTCGGTCATATTGCCCCTCCCCGACTTGACCAATCACGTCAACACGTTAGCATCGCCGCCTTCCTAATAAACGTCAATCATTCGAACCGCATCCGCATCGCTGATAGGTTCGAACGCGCGCGCACGAGCGAGGCAACAAAATGCTATGGGAGCAATATCATTATTATCAAATTTACAGGAAAACGTTCTCTCATGACGATTGCGGGGCGATCAAAGCTCTGAGTGTTGAAACAAAGGAAACAAGAAGCGAAATATACAAATCTGACGGTAAAAAAATAAGGGCAAGCTCTTTATTCTGGATATACAAAAACAAAAACAATGCATGGATTTTTGATCGAATTGACCGT
>JAGWTW010000128.1 GCA_028868735.1 Hyphomicrobiales bacterium
GCGCCGCGTGCTGGCGTTTCAGTTTCTCGTAAGTCAGGCGTTCGTGCGCGGCGTGCTGGTCGATGAGCACGATTCCGTCGCGCGTCTGCGCGACGATGTAGGTCTCGTGCAATTGCGCGCGCGCGGCGCCGAGCGGCGCGCTCTCGTCGCCGCGCGCCGGCGACGCGGCGAAGGCGCGCGCGTCCGCCGAGAGCGCAACCGCGCCGACATCGAATGCGGCTTGCGCCGCCTCGCCGAAGCCCGCGGGCGCAGCGGGCGAGGCGCGCCAGTCCCAGTCCTGCGGGCGCGCAGCCTGCCAGTGCGGCGCGCTGCGCGATTGAAACGATGCGAGCGCGGCGTCCGTTGCGTTCGCAGCGCGATGGCCCTGGCCGGAGATCGCGCCCTTCAGCGCGCCGACGACGAGGCCGCGCACGAGGCCCGGATCGCGGAAACGCACTTCCGCCTTGGCGGGATGGACGTTCACGTCCACGTCGTGCGGATCGCATTCGACGAACAGCACGATCGCCGCGTGGCGTCCTGCGGGCAGGAAATCGACATAGGCGCCGCGGATCGCGCCCGCGAGCAGCTTGTCGCGCACGGGCCGGCCGTTGACGAAGGCGTATTGCATCGCCGCCGTCGCGCGATGCCATGTCGGCAAGCCCGCGAAACCCGAGAGCCGCACGCCTTCGCGCTCGGCCTCGATCGCGAAGGAATTGTCGATGAACTCGCGTCCGACGACTTGCGCGACCCGCGCGGAAAAATCGCCGGCGCGATAGTCGAGCGGCGTCAGGTGATCGCCCGACAATGCGAACGACACGTCGTTGTGCGCGAGCGCGATGCGCCGCACGATGTCGGCGACGGCCTGCGCTTCCGCGCGCGGGCTCTTCAGGAATTTCAGGCGCGCCGGCGTCGCGGCGAACAGATCGCGCGCCTCGATGCGCGTCCCGCGCGGCCACGACGCGGGCTGCGCCTTCCCCTTCGCGCCGGCGTCGACGCGGATCGAAACGCCGTGGTCCGCGCCTTGCGCGCGCGTGTCGATCGACAATTGCGCCACCGAGCCGATCGAGGGCAGCGCCTCGCCGCGAAACCCGAGCGTGGCGATGTTGGAGAGGTCGCCGTCCGGCAGTTTCGACGTCGCGTGCCGTTCGACGGCGAGCGCGAGATCCTCCGCGCTCATCCCGCAACCGTCGTCGATCACGCGAATGAGGCGCCGGCCGCCCTCCTCGAGCGCGATCTCGATGCGCGAGGCGCCGGCGTCGAGCGCGTTTTCGACGAGTTCCTTCACGGCCGAGGCCGGCCGTTCGACCACTTCGCCGGCGGCGATGCGGTCGACGGTCAGGGGATCGAGCAGGCGTACCTTCATCGGCGAATCCACAGTTTCGCGAAATCGGATGGTAGCAGGATTCGACGATCCGTCGCGGTCCGCCGCGAAGCGCTCATTAACCTTGAACCTTCCGAACCGGCCGGAATTCGCGCCGAGTCCGGCAATACTAATCCGGTCTGTGAGGAATTGCGGGCGACTGTGCGGCGAACCGGCGAGCGTCGGAGCCGGACGGCACGGGAAGCCACGACGATGAGGAAGGCGAAGCGATCGTGAGCAACACATTTCTTCGTCGCGTCGCAGTCGGCGCGACGGAAGCGTTACGCACGGCCAAGCGCCATGCCGAAGACATGATGTTCGCCGAGCGCATCGAGGAGCACTCGTTCGACGGGCGCCGTTTCAAGGTGACGATCGCCGACCGGATCGCCGAGGAATGGTATGGAAGCGACGCCGCCGGCCCGACCGAATTCGCCTTGCTGACGCAACGGGGCCTGAATTCCGGCGGCCTCGTGTTCGACCTCGGCGCGCATCAGGGCGTTGTCGCGATGATGCTCGGCGCGCGCGTCGGCGCAGCCGGGCGCGTCGTGGCGCTCGAAGCGACCGCGCGCAACGCGAAGATCGCGCAGCAAAATGTCGAGATGAACGGCGTTTCCAATGTCGAGGTGCTGCATGCGGCGGTCGCCCGCAGCGACGGCCCGGTTTTGTTCAACCAGAAGCGCAACGGCGCGATCGCGCTCGTTTCGCACGCTGGCGTGCAGGCGGTGGACGGGCTGTCGATCGATACGCTGGCGGCGCGTTACGGCGTCCCCGACCTCGTCTACATGGACATCGAAGGCTATGAGATCGAGGCGCTGAAGGGCGCACAGAAGACGCTGGCCTCGCGCGCCTCCTGGTGCATCGAGGTGCATGGCGACGAAGAGATCGGCAAATTCGGCGCACGTAACGCTGATGTCGTCGACGTCTTCGCCAAAGGCTTCGACCTCTATTGGTCGCCTGAAAACAATTCGGCGCCTTTCACGCCGTTTTCGAGCGCGGGCGGAATTCCGACGGACCGTTTCTTTCTCGCGGCGATCCGCAGGGAATGAGAGCGCTCCCGCCTCACATCCCGACCGGCCGCCCCGCAGCCGCGACCAGAAGCTTGCCGTCGCCGAACAGCCGTTTCGCCGCCCGCTTCGCATCCTCGAGCGTCACGGCGGCGATCAGCCGGTTGCGCTGGTCGAGATAGGCCGGCGCGCGCCGTTCGAGCTGCAATTGCAGGAGGTTGCCCGCGATCTTGGTCGAGGTGTCGAAGCGCAGCGCATAGGACCCGATCAGGAACTTGCGCGCCTTTTCGAGCTCCTCGTCGCCAGGGCCGTTGTCGGCGAGATCGCGGATCTGTTCCTCGATCACCGCGAGCGATTCCGCGGCGCGCTCGTTTTTCGTCGACGTGCCGCCGAGCAGCATCGACGCCGCGTCGTTGTTCTGGAGGTGCGAATAGACGGAATAGGCGAGGCCGCGCTTCTCGCGCACCTCGCGGAACAGGCGCGCGGTGAAGACGCCGCCGCCGAGGATATGGTTCACGACGATGGCGGCGGCGAAATCCGGATCGTGGCGGTCGAGCGAGGGACGGCCGAAACGGATGGTCGTCTGCGGCACGTCGACCTCGGTCACGACGCGGCGCCCGACGCCGGACATCGTGACGGGCGTGATCGCCTCGAGCCGGCTCGTCGCGGGCAGCGCCGCGAAGGCGCGGTCGAGCCGCTCGGACAATGTCGCTGCGTCGATTGCGCCGACGACGCCGACGAGAAGGTTGTCGCGCGCAAGCGTCCGCGCGCGCAGATCGATGAGATCGTCGCGACCGATCTGCGGCAGCACGTCGATCTCGCCGCGCGCCGCGCGGCCATAAGGATGGTCCGGAAAGGCGGCCGCGCGAAACGAACGCGCCGCGACGGAATCGGGATCCTTCAATTCGCGACGCAGGCTCGCGGCGAGCTGCGAGGCGACGCGCTCGATCGAACCCTGTTCGAGCCGCGCTTCGTTGACGGCGAGCCGCAGCAATTCGAACGCCGGATCGAGATTCTTGGTCAGCGTCTGGAAATGACCGCCGAGATAGTCGCGATCGGCCGAAAATTGCAGATGCGCGGCGATATCGTCGAGCGCTTCGTGGAAGCCTGCGGAATCGTAGGGGCCGGCGCCCTCGTCGAGAAGGCCCGACAGCAGCGTTGCGACGCCGGGCTTCGATTTCGGATCCTGCGCCGCGCCGCCGCGAAACGCGAATTGCATCGCCACCAGCGGCACGGCGTAATCTTCGATCAGCCAGGCGCTGACGCCGCCGGGCGTACGGATCTCCTGCACCCGCGCGGCGCGCGAGGCTTCCTCGATGGGCGCCATCTTGTTCACGCGGCTTCTCCCACGGCGAGATAGCCCGTCACGGCGCGGCGCTTGTCGAGCCATTTGCGCGCGACCGCGACGACGTCTTCGCGCGTCACCTTCTCGATGCGGTCGGTCCAGCCGGCGACATCGTCGATCGTCTCGCCCGTCGCGAGCGCGGCGCCGTACCAGCGCGCGAGCGCCATCTGGCTGTCCTGCGCATAGACCGCATCGGCGACGAGCCGTGTCTTCGCGCGGTTGAAGTCCTTTTCGGACGGCGGCGTCGCCAGAAACTTTTCGAGCGATTCGTCGATCGCCGCCTCGAACGCCTCGAGCGAGGTCTCGGGCGCGGGAACGCCGTAGACCCACAGGCGCGTCTGGTCGAGCGAGGAGCCCATGTAATAGACGCCGGCCGCAACGGCGATCTTGCGGTCGAGAACGAGATCGCGATAGAGCGCGCTCGTCTGTCCGCCGCCGAGCAGATGCGACATCACCTCGAGCGCCTCGGACTCGCCCGGTTCGGCCGTCCGCGCGGACGGCACTACATACACGCGTTCGAACGAGGGCTGTTCGACCTTGGGGTCGGCGAGCGAAACGAGCCGATGCGCGCGCGACGGCGGCTCCTGCGGCCGCTGCCGCACGGGCGGCGCGCCGCGCGCGGGGATCTTCCCGTAGATGTCGCGCGCGAGACGTTCGACCTCGTGCGCGTCGACGTCGCCGGCGACGACGAGGATTGCGTTTTCGGGCGTGTAGAACCGCTCGTAATAGGCGAGCGCGTCCTCGCGGCCGAGCGTCTGGATTTCGTGCTCCCAGCCGATGATCGGCGTGCCGTAGGGGTGATGCGTGAAGAGCGCGGCCTGCACCGCCTCGGACAACTCTGCCGCCGGATCGCTGTCGGTGCGCATGCGCCGCTCCTCCAGCACGACGTCGCGCTCCGGCGCGACGACCTCGTCGGTCAGCACGAGGTTCGACATGCGGTCGGCCTCGTATTCCATCACGGTCGCGAGATGCTCGCGCGGCATGCGCTGGAAGTAGGATGTGTAATCGTGGCCGGTGAACGCGTTCTCCTGGCCGCCGAGATCGGCGACGAGTTGCGAGAATTCGCCCTGCGGATGCGTCTTGGTGCCCTTGAACATCAGATGTTCGAGGAAATGCGCGATGCCGGACTTCATCGGCGGATCGTCGGCCGACCCGTTGCGGTACCACACCATGTGCGTCACGACCGGCGCGCGGCGATCGGGGATCACGACCACCTCCATGCCGTTGTCGAGCCGGGAATGGGCGATGCGCGGCGCGGCCTGGGCTGCGCCCGATCCGGCGGATTCGGCGTGTTCGGCGGGGTTGTGAACGTTCATGCGGCTCCTCGCGCGACGCTGCGTCCGGCCGGCGCGCGCTCGCGCGCTACGCGCCATCCGGGCGGCGCGCCGCATCCTCGAGTCCGGGGGAAAAGGACGGCGCTCGGACGCGCCGCGTCGCGCGTGCGTCCGTCACGCCAATATAGTGGATCGACCCGATGTCACAACCGCGCGGACGCGGGCGCGGGCGCCGGATCAATTGTCCTTGTTGGGATCGACGCCGCGCGCGTAATCGCTGGCGCTCGGCGACTCGTAGGCGCGGTTCGGGGCGCGCTGCCTGACTTCCACCGTGCGCGTCGCCGCGCGATAGCCGGCCGGCGGTTCGGTCAGATATTCGCGCGTCGGCTCGGCGCCTGGCGTGACCTTGTTCGGGTCGACCGGCGCGCCGCCGAGCGAGAAGACCCGCTTGAGCTTGTCCACGGGCGTCAGCGCGCTGCAATCCGGCACGCCGCCGTAACGGGTATCGCAGAGCTCGGTCGCCGTCGGCTTTTCGTCGGAGCGGCCGCGCTGCAATTCGGCCGGGGTCAACGTCGTCCGCTCGTTCAGGCTGATGACGCGCGGGGCGCGGGCGGCCTCCGCGGCCGCGCGCCGGCGTTTCACGTCCTGGTCGACCGGCCAGTTGGCGGCGTGGCCCGCGCCGCCGCTCTGCGGGGGCGGCAGGTCGTCGCCCTTCGGCACGACGAGTTTCGGACGCTCGCGAAAATCGATCTGGGGCTTTTCGGCGTCGTCGCGGCCGAGCCCGACGATATTGAGGAGCGGATCGAAGGTGGACGGCCTGTCGTCGAAGGCGCGTGCGGGAACCGACCCGCCGAGGAAGCCCGCAACGACCAGGGTCGCGACGGTCGCGCCGAGGCCGAAGCGCTTGCGCATTTCGTTGCCAGTCATGCCATTGACCCTCATTTCATCGCCCCGCGCGCCCGCGCTGCGAAGCGCCCCGCTCAACTAGTGCGGCTCGTTCGCGGCGATTTGGTGGCGGCCGTCTCGAGCGCCGCCGGCGCCGTCGGGCGCGGGCGCAGGGACTCATACAGGAGCAGGGCGACACCGGCAACGATCGCGCAATCGGCCACATTGAACACGTAATTGGCCAGCGGTCCGACCGGCAATGTGGTGTGCAGATAGAAGAAGTCCGCAACCGCGCCGAAATTGAAGCGGTCGAGCGCATTGCCGAGCGCGCCGCCCATGACGAGCCCGAGCGCGAACGCCGTCAGCCGGTCGGTCGTGCGCCACAGCCACAGCGCGAGCGCGAGCATGGCGGCGGCGGCGAGCGCCAGCAATCCGAACCGCCCGAGCGGCCCGTTGGCCGACAGCAGCGAATAGGAAACGCCGCGGTTCCAGGCGAGCACCACGTCGAGGAACGGCGCGAGCCGGATCGGCTGGCGGGCGCCGACGTCGTAGACCTGGATGAGCCAGTATTTCGAAATCTGGTCGGCGGCGAAGGCGAGACCCGCCGCCGCCGCCCCGATCAGACGAAACTGGGCCCTCACCGCCACCGGCCGAGCGCCTCGAGTTCACGCAACGCCGCAGCGTCGCGCGGCGTCACGTCGGGAAATTCGGGATCGGAGCCGACCGCGGGCGAGATCTTCCAGGAGCGCGCGCATTTTCGGCCCTGCGCCTTCTGCGGAACGACCGCGACGCCCTGCACGTCCGGCAAGGTGAAGGCGCCTTCGGGGACGTCGCCCGTCGGCTCGATCGCGATCGCCGAAGTGATGCAGACCTCCGCCATGTCCACGCCCTCGACCGCCGCCCGCAATTCGGGATTGGCGATGAACACGATCGGCGCGGCTTCGAGCGAGGCGCCGATGACCTTGTTGGCGCGTTCGATCTCGAGCGCGCCGGTGACGACCGACCTTACGCGCCGGATCTTGCGCCAGCGTTCCGCCAACGCCTCGTCGCGCCATTGCGCGAGACCCTGCGGGAAGAGCTCGAGATGCACCGACGGTTTGCCGTTCGGCCTGAACATCGCCCAGGCCTCGTCGCAGGTGAAGACCAGGATCGGCGCGAGCCATTTGAGCACCGCGTCGCAGATCGTGTCGATCACGGTCAGCGCCGATTTGCGCAGATGGCTCGACGGCGCCTCGCAATAGAGCGCGTCCTTGCGGATGTCGAAATAGAAGGCCGAGAGGTCGCCCATCATGAAGGGCGTGACCGTCGCCACGACCTTCTTGTAGTCGAAATCGGCATAGGCCTGCTGCACGAGAGCATCGACCTCGGCGAGGCGATGCAGCATCAGCCGCTCGAGTTCGGGCGCGCTCTTCGGATCGACGCGGTCGTCCGCGCCGAAATGCGCGAGCGTGCCGAGCATCCAGCGGATCGTGTTGCGCAGCTTGCGATAATTGTCGGTCGTGAACTTGAGGATTTCCGGGCCGAGCCTCTGGTCGTCGGAATAGTCGACGCTCGCCGTCCACAGGCGCAGGATATCGGCGCCGGCGTCGGCGATCACCTTCTGCGGCACGACGGTGTTGCCGAGCGATTTCGACATCTTGCGGCCCTGCTCGTCCATCGTGAAGCCGTGCGTCAGCACGACGTCGTAAGGCGCGCGCCCGCGCGTGCCGCAGGATTCGAGAAGCGAGGAATGGAACCAGCCGCGGTGCTGGTCGGAGCCTTCCAGATACATGACCTCGTCCGGCCCGCCGTCGCGGATGCGGCGAATGCCGGACAGACCTGGGAAGTGCTTTGGGTCGTCCAGCACGAAGGCGTGCGTCGAGCCGGAATCGAACCACACGTCGAGCACGTCGTCGATCTTCTCGAAGTCGTTCGGATCGTAGTCGTCGCCCAGAAACCGCTCCTTCGCGCCCTCGGCGAACCACGCGTCGGCGCCCTCGGCCTCGAACGCGTCGGCGATGCGTTTGTTCACCCGTTCGTCGACGAGCGGGGCGTGCTCGCCCTTCCTGACGAAGATCGCGATCGGCACGCCCCAGGCGCGCTGGCGCGACATCACCCAGTCGGGCTTGGCCGCGATCATGCCGGTGATGCGGTTCTCGCCGGAGGCGGGCTCCCAGCGGACCTTTTTGATCTCGTCCAGCGCGACCGCGCGCAACGATTCCCTCTCCACCATGTCGCCCTCATGCTGAGGAGGCCCGGAGGGCCGTCTCGAAGCATGCGGGTCGACGCCATCCTTCGAGACGCCCGCTGACGCGGGCTCCTCAGGATGAGGGGTCGTGGGAACCGCAAACGCCTTGTCCATCGCGACGAACCATTGCGGCGTGTTGCGGAAGATCACCGGCTTCTTCGACCGCCACGAGTGCGGATATTGATGCTTGAGCCGTCCGCGCGCGATCAGCGCATGCGCGGCGACGAGCGCGTCGATGACGGCCTGGTTGGCGTCGCCCTTGTCGCCCTTGTCGGTGATGACGCGCTTGCCGTCGAAGCCCGGCGCGTCCTTCGTGTAGAAGCCGTCCTCGTCGACCGTATAGGGGATGCGCGTCGCGATCCCGCGCTTCGTCAGCATCTGCCCGGACGCCATCCAGATGTCGAAGTCCTCGCGGCCGTGGCCGGGCGCAGTATGCACGAAGCCCGTGCCCGTGTCGTCGGTCACGTGGTCGCCGTCGAGCAGCGGCACGTCGAAATCATAACCGAGCGACGCGAGCGGATGCGCGCAGACCAGATCGGCGAGCGTTGCGGCGGACACGTTCGACACGCGCTCCCACGCCTCCGCCTTCGCCGATTTCAGAACATCCTCGGCGAGCTTGTCGGCGAGGATGTAGGCCGCGCCTTCCTTCGCCCAGTTGTTGTCCGGCGCCTTCGTCACGCGGTAGAGGCCGTATTCGATCTTGCGGCTGAACGAGATCGCGCGATTGCCCGGCAGCGTCCACGGCGTCGTCGTCCAGATCACGACCGACGCGTTCAGCGCCTCGATCATTTCTTCGGTCGAGGCTTCGCCCTTGAAACCGGCGGCGCCCTTCACCGGAAACGCGACCCACACCGTGTCGCTCGTGTAATCCTCGTATTCGACTTCCGCTTCCGCGAGCGCGGTCTTCTCGACGACCGACCACATCACCGGCTTCGAGCCGCGATAGAGCAGGCCGTTCGCCGCGAACTTGAACAATTCGCGCGCGATCTGCGCCTCGGCCGGATAGGTCATCGTGAGATAGGGATGATCCCAGTCGCCGACGACGCCGAGCCGCTTGAATTCTTCACGCTGAACATTCACCCAGTGATCGGCGTACGCCCGACACTCGCGCCGGAAGGCGATCATGGCCGCCGAATCGCGCAGGTCCGGCTTCGGCTTGCCCTTCGAGCGGTAATTCTCCTCCTCGATCTTCCATTCGATCGGCAGCCCGTGGCAGTCCCAGCCCGGCACGTAATTGGAATCCTTGCCCAGCATCTGCTGCGAGCGCGTGACGAGATCCTTCAGCGTCTTGTTGAGCGCGTGGCCGATGTGGATCGCGCCGTTGGCGTAGGGCGGTCCGTCGTGCAGCACGAATTTCTTGCGGCCCGCGCCTTCCTCGCGCAAGCGCCGGTAGAGGTCGATCTGCGCCCATTTCGCCAGGATTTCCGGCTCCTTCTTCGGCAGGCCGGCGCGCATCGGGAATTCGGTCTGGGGCAGATAGAGGCTCGCCGAATAATCGGGGCCCGTCTTCTCGGCCTTTTTGGGGTCGTTCATCGCAAAACCGTGTGACTTGAGCGTGTGGCGCGGCCGCGCGGGACACTGCGGCCGCAAAGGGAACGTGGCGAAGCGGTTTCCCGGCGCCGCGCGAGATCAGACTCGAGCGCGGTCCGGGTCGGTAATTCGTATGGATTTGCGGGCTTCGGCCATGGGCCGGGGTATAGCACGTTTGGGCCGGGCGGAAAGGGGAGGAGAGCGCTCCCTCTCCCCGCTTGCGGGGAGAGGGTTGGGTTGAGGGGCCTTGGGGGCCAGAGAGCGTCTGTAACTCCACCAGCCCCTCATCTGTCCTTCGGACATATTCTCCCCGCGCGCGGGGAGAAGAGCATCTTCGGGGACACGTTTTTGGCCGTCTGAACGTGCGCTATCTTCAAAGCTGGAATCCGGAGGCCCTCATGCGCGCGCTCTTCGCTTTCGTCCTCCTCTGCGCCGGCCTCGCCCGCGCCGGCGCCGCCGAGGTCGAGAAATGCCCGGATATGGTGGCGAGCCGGCCGCCGTTCCTGAAGGCCGCGCTCGCGCCCGACCATGTGCGCCTCACCTTCGTCGGGCACGCCAGTTTTCTCATCGAGAGCCCCGGCGGCGTGACGGCGGTCACCGATTACAACGATTACGTCCGTTCGCCCGTCGTTCCCGTCATCGCGACGATGAACCACGCCCATTCCACCCACTACAGCCTGCATCCCGATCCCGGCATCAAGCATCTGCTGCGCGGCTGGGGCGAGGACGGCCACGCCCCGCGCTGGAACGTGACGGAAGGCGACATGCGCGTGCGCAACGTGCCGACCAACATCCGCGACTGGGCGGGCGGCACGGAATACGAAGGCAATTCGATCTTCATCTTCGAGACGGCCGGCCTCTGCATCGCCCATCTCGGCCACCTGCATCACCGTCTCACCGCCGACGACCTCGGGGACATCGGCCATGTCGACGTGCTGCTCGCGCCGGTCGACGGAACCTGGACCATGGGCGCGCCGCAAATGCTGGAGACGATCGTGGCGCTGCACGCGCCTCTCACGATCCCCATGCACATGTTCGGGCCGACGACGCTCGCCCGCTTCCTCGACCTCGCGCGGCCGGGATTCGAAATCCGCAGGCAGGGCGCCTCGAGCGTCGAACTGTCGCGCGAGGCGCTGCCCGCCCGGCCGACGGTGCTCGTTCTCGACGGGCATTGAACGCGAAGGCGTCGAGCGCGAAGGGATTTGAAAAAACGAAAGGCGCCGCGCGGCCGCGACGCCTTCTTTTTTGAACGGAACGCGCGGAGACCTTCGCGCCTCACATGCTCTTCTGGTCGGACGGCTGGGCCTGCTGCTCCTGCTGCATCTTCTGCTGGCGCGCCTTGGCGTTGGCGTTGTGGCGGCCGACATAGCAACCGGCCGCCGCGCCCGCGAGCCCGTGGCCGACCGCATGGCCGGCGATGCCGCCGACGATCGCGCCCTTGATGCAGCCTTTCGCCGCCGCCTGCTCGACGCCGAGCGCGGGAACGGCGAGGAAGGGCAGGACGCCCAGAACCAGAATGCGTTTCATTGTTCGCTCCTTGGCGAATGAGACAATCAGCGTCCGAGCCAGCGCATGAGCCGGTTGCGCAGGTAGAACCCCGCAAACAGCATCACCGCTATGCCGGCGACCACCGCGAACGTGCCGAGCAGCAGCGCAAACAGCGCCGCCACCCCGAGCGCGACCAGGATAGCTGACAGCAATCCGCCTGACCGGGACGTGAACAGAAACGCTCTGGCCCGCGGACCGGTTTCAAATCCGAACGGCCCTGAATCCTGCGTGCGGGCGCGCTGGCCCGGCGGAATGATCTCGACCTCCCCGCGCGGGAGTTCGATGTCCGGTTCGTCTGGCTTGACGGTCATGGGGCGGCCTCGCGCCCAGACATAGAGGCGCGCCGGACGCCCGGCAATACGACCGGCGCGCGAATCCGGGGGGAAGACACAGGCCAGTCGCGGCGGCTGGGCCGTTCAGATTGTTCACATCACAATGTTGCGATGGCAACAATATGCGCAGACGCCGAAGGCCATCCCGGATGGGGCGCCGGGCGAACTTGGCGAACCGCATCTTGACAATTTTCCTATTTCCTGCATATTAGCCCGATCCCCGTCCGCCGGAGGATGCATCCGGAG
>JAGWTW010000015.1 GCA_028868735.1 Hyphomicrobiales bacterium
CATTGTCAGAAGTTTCGAAATCGCCGCCGAACGCTGCGAGGATCTCGCGCCGGCGGTCTACGCGCGACTGTTCCGCGAACTGCCGCAGGTGCAGCCCCTGTTCAGGAAGGATTCCGAACTCGTGCGCGGCGAAATGCTCGCGCGCACCATCGACGCGCTCCTCGATTACGTCGGCGACCGCGCTTATGGCCAGTTCTTCATCTCGTCCGAGGCGATCAATCACACGGGCTACGAAGTCGCTCCCGAAACCTTCGTGCAATTCTTCCGCATCGTGTCGGAAGCGTTGCGCGATGTCGTCGGCGCGGACTGGACGTCGGATATGACGAAGGCCTGGCGCGATTTGCTCGACGACATATCGACCCGCGTCCGTGAAGCAGCGCCTGTGTGAGGAAGCCATGACCAGCATCTACGATTTCACCGCCGATACGCTCGACGGCAAGCCGCAGAAACTGAGCGCCTACGAAGGCAAGGCGTTGCTCGTCGTCAACACGGCGAGCAAATGCGGCTTCACGCCGCAATATGCGGGCCTCGAAAAGCTGCACGAGGATTTGAAGGCGCGCGGGTTCGAGGTTCTCGGCTTTCCCTGCAACCAGTTCGGCGCGCAGGAGCCGGGCGACGCGGAAGAGATCAAGAATTTCTGCTCGCTCACCTACGACGTGTCCTTCCCGATGTTCGCGAAGGTCGACGTCAACGGCGCGAACACGCACCCGCTTTTCGCCTGGCTGAAGACGGCGAAACCCGGCCTGCTCGGCTCCGAAGGCGTCAAATGGAACTTCACCAAGTTCCTGATCGACCGCGCGGGACAACCGGTCGCGCGCTACGCCCCGCAGGTGAAGCCGGAGGACCTGCGCGCCGATATCGAGAAGGTTCTCGGATAGCGGACGCGCTTCGTCGGTCCCGAAGCCGGGATCGCTCTGTGCCAATGGCAGTTTTCCCGCGGTATCGGAAATGCGAAGGATCGACCGAAGGCGGACATCGCTCTCGCCGTCATGGCCGGGCTTGTCCCGGCCATCCACGCCGAACGATTGCAGATCGTCTCGCCGCCTATGGACTGTCATGCCCGCGAAAGCGGGCATCCAGTTCCCCGAGCGCGGCAGGACATGGGAACTGGATTCCCGCTTTCGCGGGAATGACACGGCGCGATTGCGGCCGAAATCATACGCCGCTTCAGACGGCACGGCGTGGATGGCCGGGACAAGCCCGGCCATGACGCTGTTTTTTCGCGTGTCGTCGAACGACCGCTCCCCGCCCTCTGCAGCTGTTCCGGACGTCGGCTAACCGGCGATCAGCGCCTTCGCGATCCCGATCAGCGATCCGACGACGAGCACGCCGGTCGCGCTCGCCTGAATCGCGAAGCCCGGCCCGCGCTTCTCCGCCGCGCCCGCATAGGTCAGCACATAGATGACGCGGCCCACGATCCACACGAGGCCGACGAGCGCCGCCCATTTGTCGCCGACGTAGAAGGCGAACAGCCAGAGCGCCGGCAGGTAGATCGGCATCCATTCCGCCATGTTCTGGTGGGCGCGGAAGATGCGTTCGAAATTCGGATCGCCGGTCGTCGCCGGCGCCTTGATCTTGTAGGTTCCGCGCGCCTTTCCAACGCGAAGGCTCGCCCAGAACAGGACGAGGATCGAGGCGATCGTCACGAGCGCGGTCAAATTCGGCATGTGCTTCCCTTCAGCCCGATTTCCATTTCGAAAAGCCTTCCGCGCGCAGCCTGCACGCGGGGCATTGTCCGCAGCCGCGGCCCCATGCGTGCAGCGCGCCGCGCTCGCCGAGATAGCAGGTGTGCGTGTCTTCGACGATCACATTCACGAGAGCCTCGCCGCCGGTCGCTTGCGCGAGCGCCCAGGTCGCGGCCTTGGTCTTCCACATCAGCGGCGTTTCCAGCACGAAGCGGCTTTCCATGCCGATGTTGAGCGCCACCTGCATCGCCTTGATCGCGTCGTCGCGGCAGTCCGGATAGCCGGAGAAATCGGTTTCGCACATGCCGCCGACGATGCGCGTGAGGCCGCGTCTGTAGGCGAGCGCGGCGGCGAAGGCCAGAAAGATCAGATTGCGGCCGGGCACGAACGTATTCGGCAACCCTTTTTCGTCGGCGACGATTTCGATCTCGCGCGTCATCGCCGTGTCGGAAATCGCGCCTAGCGCGGAAAGGTCGAGCGTATGGTCGTCCCCGAGGCTTCGGCGCCACGCCGGCTTCATCGCCGCGAGCTTTTCGCGCAGGATCGCGCGCTGGTCGAGTTCGATCGCGTGGCGCTGGCCATAGGAAAAGCCGATCGTCTCGACTCGCTCGCAGCGATCGAGAGCCCAGGCGAGGCAGGTCGTCGAATCCTGCCCGCCGGAAAAGAGAACGAGCGCGGCGGTCATCGCGGGCGCGTCACGAAACCTCGCCCCGCGCCCAGGCGGCGATGAGGTGATGCGCGATCGCGAGTTTCGGCGGACAGAAGAATCCCTCGAGCTTGCCGTCGACGAGCTTCAGCGCCTCCTCGCGCGAAAACCAGCGCGCATCGTCGAGCTCCGTGCGGTCGATCGTGATCTTCTCGTCCTCGGCTTCGGCGAGCGCGCCGATCATCAGCGAACAGGGGAACGGCCAGGGCTGCGAAGCGAGATAGCTCACACGCCCGCAGGGCACGCCGGATTCCTCCTTGATCTCGCGGCGCACGGCGTCCTCCAGCGTTTCGCCGCCTTCGACGAAGCCCGCGAGCGCCGAATACATGCCCTTGGGAAAGCGCGGCTGGCGGCCGAGCAGGCATTTCTCGCCGGAGACGGCGAGCATGATGACGACGGGATCGGTGCGCGGAAAATGCTCCGCCTTGCAATGCGGGCAGGTGCGTTTCCAGCCGGCGGCGCCGACGTCGGTCGGCGTTCCGCAATTGGAGCAGAAGCGATGGCGCGAATGCCAGTACATCAGCGACTTCGCCTGCGCGAGGCGGCCGGCGATCTTTTCCGACACCATGCCCTGCATCAGCATGGAGCGCAGATCGGTGCGCACTTCCGCGCTCTTGCCCGCCGCCGGCGCCTCGTTCCTGTAGATGCGCTGCAATTGCTCGGTCGTCGGCCCGAGATCCTGCGGCGCGTCTTCCAGCAGCGTCGCGAAAACGCCGCCGACGCCGTCGTGGCCGAGAAATGCGGTCTCGCGCGCGGCGCCTCTCGCGGCCGCCTCGGCGAATGTGAAGAGCGAACGATAGCCGTCGCTGTCGCGTTCGAGCACGACATTGTCGCCGGCGAGGACGAAAGTGCGCGCCTCCGGGTCGCGCCGCTGCGCCTCGACATAGGCCGGATCGTCGCGCTTGTCCGACTGCCGGTCGAGATCGTTGCCGGAATAGCCGGTTCGTGCCGAGAGTTCCTTGCGCGCCGCCATATCAGTCCTTTCCGCTTGTCGGGCCGGACAATAGCGGGGGCGGGGGCGGCGCGCATCCCCTTCCGCGCGACGGGTCGACGCCGGCGGGCTTAGCGGCCAGCCGCAATTCGTGCAGGATGCGCGCATGCGAATCTTCGGATGCCTGCTCTTTCTCGTCGCCCTTTGCGCGCCCGCCCGCGCGCTCTCCGGCGATCCCGCCTTCGACGCCTTCGTCGCCTCGGCCTGGGCGCCTGCGAAGGCGGCCGGCGTCTCCCGCGAAACCTTCGAGCGCGCGACGGCGGGTCTCGCGCCCGATCCCGCCATCCGCGCCCGGCCGGCGCAGCAGGGCGAGTTCTCCCTGGCGATCCACGATTATCTCGCGCAGGTCGTATCGCCCGCGCGCGTCGCGCTCGGGCGGTCGAAAGCGGCGGCGCTTTCCCCCGAGCTGACCAATATCGAAAAGCGCTTCGGCGCGCCCGCCGACATCTGCGTGGCGATCTGGGGCGTCGAAAGCAATTTCGGCGGCGGCGCCGGCCACGCCGACGTGCTGCGTTCATTCGCCACGCTCGCAGCGCGTGGCGAACGCGTCGACACGTTCCGCGACGAATTCGTCGCCGGTCTCGTCATGCTGGAAAAGGGCTACGCGCGCCGGGAAAATCTCGTCGGCTCCTGGGCGGGCGCGATGGGCGAGCCCCAGTTCCTGCCGTCCGCCTATCTGAAATATGCGGTCGCCTATGCCGGCGACGGGCCGGCCGACATCTGGCGGTCTGCGCCCGATTCGCTCGCCTCGATTGCGCGCTTCATGCACGAATCGGGCTGGAACCCGGCGCTTCCGGCCGTGATGGAGGTGACGATCCCGGCGAATTTCGACTGGAAGCCGATCGATCTCGACCTCGCCCGATGGGCGCGCCTCGGCTTCCGGCGCGCCGACGGCCGCGCCCTGCCCGCTGCCGGCGCGGCGAGCCTGTTCCTGCCCGAGGGCGCCGGGGGGCCGGCTTTCCTCCTCACCGAAAACTGGGAAGTCATCCGGCAGTACAACACCTCCGATTCCTACGCACTGTCGGTCGCGCTGCTCGCCGACCGCATCGGCGGCTCGAACGGCCTGAAGAAGGCCTGGCCGAAGGCGCTTCCGCGCATGTCGGTGTCGCAACGCGCGCAGGCGCAGCGGCTTTTGATGGCGAAAGGGCTGTACAATGGCGCGACCGACGGCAAGGTCGGCCGCGGCACGCGCAACGCGGTTCATGAATTTCAGCTTGCCGCGGGCATGCTGCCCGCCGACGGTTTTCTGACGCCGCAGGTCTTGCAGCGACTGCAGGAATAGCGCCGCCGCCGCTCTCTCGCCCCCAGGATCAATTCCCCATGCAATTCGTCGAGATCGAAAAGAACCTCGGACCCGAAGGCCGCGTCGCCGTCGTGCGCTTCGATCGCGGCGACAGAATCAACGCGCTCTCCCCGCAGGCGATGCGCGAATTGCGTGCGGCTGCGCAGAGCTTCGAGGACGATCACGCAACCTCCGTCGTTGTTCTGACCGGCAACGCCTACGGCTTTTCGGCGGGCTTCGATCTGCGCGACGCCGAGGGCGCCGAGCGCGGAAAACTCGGGCTCGCCGCGAGACGCGCCGCGCTCATGGTCGGCCCGCGCATGTGCCGCGCCTGGTACGAGATGGAGCAGGTGACGATCTGCGCCGTCGAGGGTCATTGCGTCGGCGGCGGCGCCGCGCTCGCCGTATCGCTCGACTTTCGCTTCTGCGGACGCAACGCGCATTTCCGCATTCCCGAGGTCGAACTCGGCATGAACATGAGCTGGGGCTCCGTGCCGCGCATTCTCCAGTTGATCGGCCCGGCGCGCACCAAGCAGGCGGTGATCCTGGCCTCCGACCGCATATCGGCGCCCGAGGCGGAACGCTGGGGTCTGGTCGAACGGGTGACGGAAGATCACGAGGCGTTTACGGCCGCCTTCGCCTTCGCCGAAAGGATCGCCGCCCAGCCGCCGATCCCGACCATGATGACGAAGACGACCGTCAACCGGCTCGCCGGCGCGCTCGACGATCTTGCGAGCCACATGGACCGCGACCAGTTCGCGCTGACGAATCTTTCGGAGGATCACGCCGAAGGCGTCGCGGCCTTCCTCGGCCGACGCAAACCGCGGTTCAGGGGGCGCTGAAACGGGGTTTCCCTGCCTCGGCTCATGCTCTAGTGTCCGCGCCTTTCCCGCAAGAAAGGCAGAAAACCCATGTCCGCGCCCTTTGCGCCCGACCTTGTCGAAGCCGCCCGCGTCTCGCAGGCCTGGCCGTTCGAGGAAGCGCGCAAACTCGTCGCGCGGCTCGAGAAACATCCCAAGGACGAGGTCTTGTTCGAGACGGGCTACGGCCCCTCCGGCCTGCCGCATATCGGCACCTTCGGCGAGGTCGCGCGCACGACCATGGTGCGCCGCGCCTTCGAGGTTCTGACGGACGGCAAGGTCAGGACGCGGCTCATCGCCTTTTCCGACGACATGGACGGCCTGCGCAAGGTCCCGGACAATGTGCCGAACAAGGACATGCTCGCGCAGGATCTCGGCAAGCCGCTGACGCAGGTGCGCGATCCGTTCGGCACGCATCCGAGCTTCGGCGAGCACAACAACGCGCGCCTGCGCGCCTTCCTCGACGCCTTCGGTTTCGAATACGAATTCGCGTCGTCCACGCAATATTACAAGAGCGGAAAATTCGACGCCGCGCTCCTGCACATGCTCGCGCGCTACGACGCGGTCATGAAGATCATGCTGCCGACGTTCCGCGAGGAGCGCGCGGCGAGCTATTCGCCCTTCCTTCCCGTGCATCCGCGCACGGGCGTCGTCATGCAGGTCCCGCTCGAGGCGCACGACGCGCAGAAGGGCACGATCGCCTGGAAGGATCCGCAGACGGGAGAGACTTTCGAGACGCCTGTGACGGGCGGTCATTGCAAGCTGCAATGGAAGCCCGACTGGGCGATGCGCTGGTATGCGCTGAAGGTCGACTACGAAATGGCGGGCAAGGACCTCATCGATTCGGTCAAATTGTCCGGCCAGATCGTGCGCGCGCTCGGCGGCGTTCCGCCAGAAGGCTTCAATTACGAACTCTTCCTGGACGAGAACGGTCAGAAGATTTCGAAGTCGAAGGGCAACGGTCTCACCATCGAGGAATGGTTGACCTACGCGAGCCCGGAAAGCCTCGCGCAATTCATGTTCCAGAAGCCGACGGCGGCCAAGCGTCTTTATTTCGACGTCATTCCGCGCACGGTCGACGACTATCTGACCTTCCTCGACGCCTATCCGCGCCAGCCCTGGAAGGAACGGCTCGGCAATCCCGTCTGGCACATTCATCAGGGCGAGCCGCCGCAATCCGAAGTCCTGCATCACGCCGGCGAGGGCGCCGCGGCGGGTACGACGATCTCGTTCGCCATGCTGCTCAATCTCGCCGCCGTCGCCAACAGCGAGGACCCCGCCGTTCTCTGGGGCTTCTTGCGGCGCTATGCGCCGGGCGCCGCGCCTGAAAATCATCCGCGGCTCGACAGGCTCGTTGGTTATGCGGTCGCCTATTTCCGCGACTTCGTGCGGCTGAAGAAGACCTATCGCGCGCCGGACGAAGTCGAGCGCGGCGCCCTGCAGGGCGTGTCCGACATGCTCGCCTCGCTCGGAGAAAACGCCGGCGCCGAGGAAATCCAGTCGCATCTGTACGATGTCGCGCGAAAAATTCCGCGCTATCAGGATTTCAAGGCGAAGACCGCGACGCCCGAACGTCCCGGCGTGTCCAACGACTTTTTCTCCATGCTTTACAGGACGCTCTTGGGCGAGGAGCGCGGTCCGCGCTTCGGATCGTTCGCGGCGCTCTACGGCGTTCCAGAAACGCGCAAGCTGATCGCCGACGCGCTCGCCGGCGATCTCGTTCGCGCGCATGCGGCGTTTTTGAAGTCGCGCGGCGTGGAGAAGCCTGCGGCGTGACAAATCCTCATGCTGAGAAGCCGCCGGCGGCGGCGTCTCGAAGCATGCGTTGGAGGCGCGCGGCGCGGCCATCCTTCGAGACGCGATGCTGCGCATGGCTCCTCAGGATGAGGATTTTGGAACCGCGTTGGGGAGCTGGCTCGAGCGCCGCGCACGCGGTTAGGATCGGTTCATGAATATTCGCTTCGACCTTGTCGCGGGGCTTTCGATCGCCGGGCTTCTGCTGCCGGAATCGATCGCCTATTCCTCGATCGCCGGGCTTGCGCCGCAGCACGCGCTGTTCGCCGCGATCGTCGGCATGTTCATTTACGCGGCGGCCGGCCGTTCGCAATTCGCAGTCGTCGCGCCGACATCGTCGTCCGCCGCCATCCTCGGCGCGGCGGTCGCGACGGTCGTGTCCGACACGGGCGCCGCGGATCGCGAAGCGCTCGCCTTCGGCGCGGTCTGCCTCACCGGCGTCTTCTTCCTCGTGGCCGGCGCCTTCCGTCTCGGCGCCTTGTCGAATTTCATCTCGCGGCCCGTGCTGCGCGGTTTCGCATTCGGCCTCGCGATCACCATCGTCTGCAAGCAATTGCCGGTCGTGCTCGCAGTCGGCGGCGTGTCCGGCAATCCCTTCCAGATCCTCTGGGCGCTCGCCGAAAAGCATGCGCAATGGAATTTGCCGAGCGCGGTCATGGGCGTCTCGGCGCTCGCTGCGCTGATCG
Organism: Hyphomicrobiales bacterium; assembly: GCA_028868735.1. GTDB lineage: Bacteria > Pseudomonadota > Alphaproteobacteria > Rhizobiales > Beijerinckiaceae > JAJXWB01. The sequence goes on from JAGWTW010000015.1 coordinate 8,005, forward strand.
CGCTCAAGCGCTTTCCGGCGCTGCCGGCGGCTTTCGCCGTGCTGGCGGCCGGCGTCGCCATCGCCTATGGCATGGATCTCTCCGCGCAGGGCGTAAAGCTCGTCGGCGCGATCGACGTGACGCCGGACAGGCCCGGCCTGCCCAATCTCGACTGGCGCACGTGGACGCGCCTCGGCGAAGTGGCGGCGCCGCTCTTCCTCATCGTCTTCGCCGAATCCTGGGGCTCGATGCGCAATCTCGCGCTTCGCCACAACGAGACGCTCGATCCAAATCGCGAGCTGATCGCGCTCGGCCTCGCCAATCTGGGGTCCGGCCTCGTGCGCGGCATGCCGATCGGCGCAGGTTTCTCCGCTTCGTCCGCCAATGAAGCCGCGGGCGCGCGCACACGGGCGGCGGGCGTCGTCGGCGCCATCGCCATGATCGTCATGGTGGCGCTCGGCGGCGCGCTCATCGCGCGCATTCCGGAGCCCGTGCTTGCGGCCATCGTTATCGCCGCGCTCGCGCATGCGCTCGATCCCGCGCCGCTGATCCGGCTGTGGAAGATCGATCGCGATCAATATGTGGCGCTCGCCGCCGCGCTCGGCGTGATGATTTTCGGCGTCGTCGACGGCATGCTGCTCGCCGTCGCGCTGTCGGTCGCCTTCACCATCGAGCGGATGGCGCGGCCGAAGGTCGCGACCCTCGGCCGGTTGCGCGATACGCACGATTTCGTCGATACGACAAATCCGGACGCGGTCGTCGATCCGAATATTCTCGTCGTGCGCCCCTCGCAGCCTCTGTTCTTCGCCAATGCGGAACCGGTCTTCAACCAGATCGCCGCACAGATCGCGGCCGATCCGCAGGCGCGCGCGATCATTCTGAGCCTCGAGGAAACCAGCGCGCTCGATTCGACGGTGCTCGAGGCGCTGATGGAATTCGACAAGAGGCAGCAGGCGGCGGGCCGTACGCTCTACCTGGCGCGCGTGAAGGATTCGATCATCCATACGCTGGAGCGCGCCGGCGCCGACCGGCTCGCGAGCAAGGAATGCCGCCACTGGAGCGTGGCGGGCGCGTGGGACGAGGCGGTATTGAAACTTTCAGGCGAAAGCGGCGTCACCGCCACGCAAACACCGGTTGCTCCATCTCCGCCACACGCGTGACGCGGCCGGCCAGCGCTTCGCGAAACTGGTAGAGAACCGCCGCCGTCGGCGCGTGAATCGTATTGCGCCAGATGCGCAGGCGAATGACCGGCCTGTCGCTTTCGGGGATGGAAACGAATTCGGCGGCGTCCTCCGCCGCGATCTGCGCGATCGGCAGGCGGTGGATGGATTCGACTTCGCCGGGATTGGGAACGAGCCCCGCGACGCGTCCGCCCCAGATCACGACGGGCGTGATCACATAGCCCGAACGCGTGACGTAATCGTCGAGCAATCCGAGAACGGCCTCGGGCGCCAGAGCGAGCGCGATTTCTTCCTGCAGCTCCCGCAGCGCGGCTTGCGCCGGCGTTTCGCCGGCGTCGCAGCGTCCGCCCGGCAGCGCCCATTGCGCGGCGTGGGTGCGCAGGTTGGGCGAGCGGCGGGTGAGAAGCAGCGACGGATCGTCCGCCTCCTCGCCGTCGACCACGACGATAGCGACGGCGGCGTGCTTGAGTCTTTCCACGCCGGGCGGCGTCGGCAGCCGGGGGAAGGCGCCGAAGCGTTCGACGAGTTTTTCCCGGCCCGCCGCATCGATTGAAATGGTCATGCGAAATTGTACAGGCCGGCGTGCTTTCGTCCAATGCGCAGGGGTCGCGGCTGTCATCCCGCCCGAAAGGCGCCGTCGACATGCGGGCGGGCCTTCGAGGACCAGGTCAGCCGGCCCGCGCGCCAGGGACTGGAGCGCGCCCCGTCGCAGCGATAAGCGGCGTTGCTATCCCGGCAAGCTGGCGCGCATAGGCTTCCTCGCTGAAATGCGCGTCATAGGCGGCGCGCGTCGCGCTCGCGCTGCGTTGCGCCGCCGTCGACGGGGGACGCGCGGCGGCGTCGCGCAGCGCCGCGGCGAAGGTCTCGGCGTCCTCGGCGAGCGTCACGTTGCCGAGCCTCGACGGATCGATGTTCATGCCGCGAAAAGCGTGCGCCGTCGCGATCAGCGGCAGGCCGCTCGCCATCGCCTCGACCGATTTGATCGAAAGGCCCGTGCCGCTCGTCGTCGGCAGCAGTGCGAGTTTTGCATTCGCGTAGATGTCGTCGATCCGTTCGACCCGACCGGCGAACCAGCCGCGATACTTCTCATAGGTCGCAGCATCGGCGGAACGCACGCCGGCGTCGACGGATCCGTAGATGCGCACGCAAACCTGCGGCGCGCGCGGCGCGACCTCGCGCAGAAACCACAACGCGCTTTCGACATTGGCGCGGTTCCAGCTCGACACCAGCACGATTTCGTCGCCGCCCGGCCCCGTCGGCACGGCCGGCACCGGCGGATAGAGCAGCACATGCTTTTTCTGCGGCAGCAATGCGCGAAAAGCGTCGTCTTCTTCCGCGTTGAGATGCAGCAGCACGTCGGCGCGGGCCATCCAGTCGAGTTCGCGCGCGAGCATTTGGTCGTAGCTTGCGAGCGGCCGCAGCCAGGGCGCGCCTTCGTTCATGATCGTGAACTGCCGCGCTTGCAGGTCGTGGCTGTCGAGCAGGATTTTCGCGCCGCGCGCGAGCCGCAGCGCGACGGGCATGCAGAAGAAATGATTGCAATGGACGAGATCGAATGTCTCGTTCGAAAGCCGGCCGTCGAGCATTGCGCGCGAGATCATGCCGGCGCGGATGACGGCCTGGTCGCCGTGGATGTACGGCCAGAGAACCTTGGCGAGAAACGCTGGCTCCAGCACGGCGTGCAGCGGCGCGCCGGCGTAATGGCGTTCGTGCGCGTCGAGTTCGGGCGTCGCCTTGCGATAGCCGTTCCAGATCCAGCTCCGCGAGGGCTTGAAGCCCGGTTGGTCGGAACAGGCGATCGTCACGACCTCGGCGCCGAGGCTCGTCCAGGCCTCGATCTGGCCGATCACGACCTGATAGGTGCCGCAGGAATGCCAGGCCGGATGCACGATCGCCACGCGCTTTCCGGCGAAGGGCCGCTCGCCGTTCATCGCGTCACCAGCGGCAGGACGGTCGACAGGATCGAGGCTTCGTAAGCCGCCGGGCTGAAGTTCGCCTCATAGAATCTTCGCGTGTCGCTGACCTCGCGCGCCGCGCCATTCGAGCGGGGATCGCGCGCGGGTCCCGCAAGCGCGGCTTTCTCCAGCGCGGCGGCGAAACTTTCCGCGTCCTCGCACAGCGCGACGTTGGAAAGCCGCGCCGGATCGACGCGCATGCCGCGAAAGGCCTGCGGCGTTGCGATCAGCGGCGCGCCGCAGGAGAGCGCTTCGACCGCCTTGATCGAAAGGCCGTGGCCTTCCGTCGTCGGCAGGAGAACGAGCCCGGCGTTGGCATAGATCGCGCCGATGTCGTCGACACGGCCGAGAAACAAACGCTTCCATCGTTCGTAAAGCGCGGGGTTGCGCGCCTTCAACGCGGAATCCACATTGCCGGCGATCTTCACCCGCGCGTGCGGCGCCTTCGGCACGACCTGGTCGAGAAACCATTCGACGCTGAGCGTGTTCGGATAATTCCCGCTCGCGACGATGACGATGTCGTCGCCGCCCGGGCCGGTCGGCGCTTCCTCGACCGCCGGATAGACGAGCGCGTTGCGCATGTCAGGCAGCAGTCGCTCGAACGTCGCGCATTCCTCGGCGTTGAGATGCACGAGAAGATCGGCCTTGCGCAGCCAGTCGAGTTCGGTCGCGAGCATCGCGTCATACGATGCGCGCGGCGGCACGATAAAAAGCCCCTCGTTGCGCAGGTCGTATTGCAGCGCCTGCACGTCCTGCGTCTCGATCACGAGCGGGGCTGCGGCCGAGAGATTGCGCGCCGCCGGAATGCAGAAGAAATGATTGCAATGGACGAGATCGATCCTGCGGCCCGCGAGCGCGGCCGGCAGGCGCGCAAGTCCCGTCATGGCGGCGGTCGCCGCCGCGTGGTCGCCATGGATCAGCGGCCAGTAGACGTCCCGCCAGAACGAGGCCCGCGCGAAAACGCCTCCCGGCATGTTTGCGTAATAGCGCTCGTCCGCCGGCATGTCCTGCGTGTGCGAAATGTAGTCCCGCCAGCGCGGGCTCGCGAGATCCGACTGACCGGGAGGCCATTCCCGCACCGACAGCGAGATCACGTGCGCGCCGAGCGCCCGGTAGACAGCCGCCTGCGAGACGTTGACCTGATAGGAGCCGCAGGAATGCCAGGCGGCGTGAACGACCGCGACCGTGCGGCCTGCAAGCGGCGCCGCCGGCTTTGCCCCGCTTTCCCCGCCGATGGTCGTCGATTGCGCCAATCCGTTGATCCGACGTTGATTTCTGGCGTCGCCGCCCCGGCTATTGTCTTCGCCGCCCCGGATATGAGAGGAAGGCGCCGAATGGCGGCCCGAGCCGCCGACGCGACTTCATAAGGACCCCCGCTTGTCGAATCCAGAGCAATCGGCCGCTGCCGGCGCCCGCCGCGGGATGGCCATCGTCGCCAACGACAAGATCGCCGACTGGCTGCTGCCTTTTCTGGAGAGCTGGGAGCGGACGAATTCCCGCATCCCGCTCTACCTCGTGCCCTATGACGACAATCTGACGATTACCCGCAAGGCCGCGAAAGCCTATGGCGCAACCATGGTCGAGGAGGTCGACCGGCGCATCGACAAGCTCGCGGCCGAACTCTATCCGCTGTTTCCCGGCCATCGCCGGCGCTTGCGCAAGCTGCAGTCGCTCGCCCTGCCGCTCGACGAAGTCGTCTATATCGACGTCGACATCGTTCTGTACCGCGACTTCGCGCCCATGTTCGGGCTGTTGAAGAAAGGCGAGACCGATTTCATCGTCGCCTCGCCGTCCTTCGAATATGTCTACAACAAGAAGAAGGACGAATATCCCGATCTCAAGGACGCGCTCCTGTTCAACGACGGCTATTTCGTCACGTCGAACAAGATCCTCAATCTCGACATGTTTGTGGATACGATGGCGCGCGACGCCAGGCTCTTCCACAAGGTGCGCAAGCGCGGCATGTTGTTCGCCCAGCCGGTGGTCAATTTCACATGCCATCGCAACGCACTGAAGATCAGGTTGATGTCGGATCTCATCCCCAACGCCTCGCACGAGACTTTCTACAAGGCGACGGGCGTGACGTTCAAAGACGGCGCGCCGCTGGATAAGGACGGGCGGGAAATCTACTTCTGTCACTGGGCCGGCTTGCAGACAAAGCCCGGCAAGCTCGCTTTCGACGACGCCTGGCGTGAATTGTCGGAGGCGGCCTGGAAGAGGGTCGGACACTGAGCGCGCCTTCGCCCACGAACGGTTCGCCGCGGCTCCTGTCGATCTATCTCGGCAAGCGCGTGCTGATCGGCGCCTTCGTCGTTCAGACCGCGCTCACCATTCCTGTCGTCCTGTCCGCGCTCTTCCATCAATTGCCGCCGGCGGCGATGCGCGGCGGCCTCATCGGGCCGGCCCTCATCGGCACCATGCCGACGGTCACCTACATCGCATTGCCGATGGCGTTCGGCGTCGCCGCCGCGCTCGAATTCTCGCGCATGGCGGCCGACGGAATGATCGCCGTGCTCTATTCGCTGCGCCTGTCGGCCTGGTCGATCGCGCGGCCAGCCATCATCTGCGCGATCGGCGCGACGCTGTTCGGCTATCTGCTCTCGTGCTGGATCGCGCCGCGCTACGTCGGCACGATGCACGACGTCCTGAACGTCATCCGGCATTCGCTCAATCACCGCATGCTCGAGCCCGGCCAGTTCTATTCCTTCGACGACGGCAAGCGCACGGTCTATTTCGAACGTTGGGACACGCCCGACATCGCGTCCAACGTATTCATCCGCCAATATTCGGAAGAAAAGAAAACCGAGGAAACCATCACGGCGAGCAAGGCCGAATTCCGCCGCAACGACGCCAACGTGGTCATGGTTCTGAGCCATGGACAGATTCAGAGCCGGCCGGACGGCGGCGAGCATGTGCGCGTATCGGATTTCGACGAATATGCGATTTCGCTGCCCATGCAGGGCGCGAAGGGCCTGCCGCCGCGATCGTGGAAGGGCGTCTTCGAACTCTCGATGTTCGATTTCATCGGCTATCTGAAATTCGCGGTCTACGATCCGCGCATCTTCGGCGAATGGGCCTCGGAAGCCGTCAAGCGGTTCGCCATCCCGTTGCTTGCGCTCGCGCACACGCTGCTGGGCGTCGGCCTCGTCCTCAACGTGGCGAGCGCGACGGGCCGCAGGTCGATCGCTGCGAGCGCGGTGATCGCGGTGCTGCCGGCCGTGCATATCGGCATACTCGTGGCGGCCGAAGCGCTCGTGCGCGTCAATCCGCTCTTCGCCATTTTCGTGACGGCGTTGATCCTTGGCGAAATCGCGATCGGCGCGTGGCTGATCCAGCGCCAGCAGCGGGGGCGGATCGTCGAGCGCGCGTCCGCGCCCACGCTTGCGCGCGCCTGACGTCGCTTCGTCAGGCGACCTCGACCATCGCTTCGTCCTCGTCGTCCTTGCGGACGGTCGCGATATAATTCGGGATGACGATCTTCGGGTCGCCGATCTCGCGGACGCGGCCGGCGTCGATCCACACGACGCGCGTGCAGAGCGTCTTGAGATAATCGAGCCCGTGCGACACGACGAGGATCGTGCCGCGCCTGGCGAAATCCGCTATGAATTCCTCGCATTTTTTCGCGAAGGCTTCGTCGCCCACCGACAGCGCTTCGTCGACGATGAGAATGTCCGCATCGACATGCGCGCAGATCGAGAAGGCGAGCCGCGCCACCATGCCGCTCGAATAGAGCTTCATCGGCTGGTCGAAGAACATGCCGATCTCGGCGAAATCGGCGATGGCGTCGAGCTTCTGCAGCGCATCCTTGCGCTTGAGGCCGAGGATGGCGGCGCCGATCAGCGCGTTTTCGCGCCCCGTGAGGCTGCCGTCGAAGCCCGCGCCGAGCGCGAGAATCGGCGCGACGCGGCCATTGACCTCGATCTCGCCCTTGGTGGGGCGGGTAATGCCGCACAACAATTGCAGCAGCGTGGTCTTGCCGGCGCCGTTGCGCCCGATGATGCCGACGCACTCGCCCTTCTTCACCTCGAACGAGACGTCCTTCAGCACCCAATGCTGCTTGTAGAAGGTCTTCAGCCAGCCGAACAGGGCCTGCATGAGCTGGTCGTTGCGACGCAGATAGAGCTGAAAGGCCTTGCCGACGTTGCGGCAGCCGATGGCGATATCAGATGACATCGACGATCACCGACCGATATTCGTTGAAGAAACGATAGCCGAACAGGAAGACGGCGTAGGAAGCGACGAAACAGGCGCCGTATTCCAGCGCGCCGGGCAGACGGCCGTAGATCACCAGATCGCGCAACATGCCGATGAAATCGCCGACGAGATTGAACTTGAACCAGAATTGCAGGTTCGGCGGCAATTGCTCGATCGAGAAGAAGACGGGCGTTCCGAACATGAGCAGCGGCACGATCGCCACCATGAGATGCGACACGTCCTTCGTGAACGCGCCGAGCGCCATCAGGAACCAGCACATGCCGAGCATGAGCAGCGCGAACGGAACGACGACGATCGGAAACAGGACGACGGTCCACGGAAGCGTGTGGGCGGTGACGAGCCGGAACACGATCAGGGTGGCGAAACTGACGCCGGCGTAGATCATCGCGCGGGCGAGCGCCGTCCAGGCGACGGTTTCGGCCGGGAAGATCGACTTTTTGATGAAATTGGCGTGCTCGTGCATCAGCAGCGGCGCGCGCGCCAGCAGTTCCGCGAACGTATTGTAGAGAATGAGCCCGCAGAAGCTCGCGGCGGCGTAATCGAGCGTCGATATGCCCTTGGCGACCGTCGGCGCGGCGATCGAGAAGATCGTCGTATAGGCGGCCAGCATCGCGAGCGGGGCGAAGATCGCCCAGATCCAGCCGAGGAAGGAATCCCGGAAGCGGGAGGCGAACTCCCGGCGCACCACCGCCCGGATGAGTTCCTGATGATGCCAGGCCCTTTCGAAGGGCGTGAAAAGCGTCATGGGGCCGATCTTGGTCCTGTTTCTGCTGTGCGACCGCTCTGCGAAGCCGTTCGATAGCGAAACCACGCCGTTCGACGCGCTCTAAGCCGTTGCGACAGCTCGCGCTGTCTGCCGCGCGGCTTGTTCGCGGGCAGCCTTCGGCCGCCCGTGTCGATGGCGCGTGTGTAGACCAGTTCCCGTTCGTCGCGTCAATGGCGGGCGCAGGGCTGCGCCAAAGGGCTTTATTTCCGCGTCCGACTGCCGTAACCAAGGCCTCCGCGCCGCAGCCTCGCGCTGCGACGCTTCATCGCCCGGGCGCGGCCGGGCGTCTGCGCCGCCGCAAGCTGTGCAGCGCCGTTGCCGCGACGCGCCAAAAACCGTCAAACGGGGGTGTATGTGGAACCCGTCGCCAGCGACAACAGCAAGATGTACGACGAGATCATCGACGTCATCTGCAAGGAAGGCATGGTCGATCGCGAAAAGCTCACGCCGGACGCCACGATCGAGAGCCTGGACCTGAAGTCGATCGACATCGTCATGATCCTGACCGCGATCGAAGAGAAATTCGACGTCTATATTCCTATGGACGGCTCCTTCCAGGAGGCCAAGACCGTTCAGGACCTGATCGACGCGCTGGCCGACCACATCAAGAAAGAGAAGAAGTGAATGACGGCTAGGCAGGTCGTCGTCACGGGCATGGGAGCGGTTTCGGCGGCCGGCGTCGGCTGGACCGCCCTGTGGGAAGCGGCGCGCGACGGCAGGAGCGCGATACGCGCGCTCGATTTCGCGCGCGACTATCCCGGCCGCATCCGGATCGGCGCGCAGGTGCCCGATTTCGACCCTGCCGCCCATCTCGACCGCGCCACGCTGCTCTACAGCGACCCTTTCGCCCAATATGCGCTGGTCGCCGCCGACGAGGCGGTTCGCGAGGCCGGCCTCACCCGGGAGACCGTCGGCGGCGAGAATTGCGCCGTCATCCTCGGCACGGGCATCGGCGGAATCCGGACGGTCGACGACGGGCTGTTCAATATCTACGTCAACCGGCAGAGGCCGGAAGTGATGAGCGTTCCCAAGCTCATAGCCAGTGCCGGTCCCTCGCTGCTGTCGATCCGCTTCGACGCCCACGGCCCGGTGTTTGCGGTCGCAAGCGCCTGTTCCTCGGCCAGCCAGGCGATCGGCATGGGCATGCACATGGTCCGCTCCGGCATGGCCGAGCGCGCCATCGTCGGCGGGTCCGAGGCGAGCCTCTCGGTCGGCACCCAATACACCTGGGAGCAGTTGCGCGTGCTGACGCCCGACAAGTGCCGTCCCTTTTCCAAGGGTCGCAACGGCATGAGCATCGGCGACGGCGCCGGCCTGTTCATCCTGGAGACCGAGGAGGCCGCCCGCGCCCGTGGCGCGCCCATCCTGTGCCGCCTGACGGGCTATGGAACCTCGGCGGACGCCCGCGACGCCATCCGTCCGGACGTCGACGGCGCCACCCTCTCCATGGCGCGCGCCGTCAAGGACGCCGGGATCGATCCCGCCGCGATCGACTATGTCAACGCCCACGGCACCGCCACCGCGCTGAACGACCCGACCGAGGCGGAAGCCATGGGCCGCATTTTCGGCGAAAGGCTCGCGACGCTGCCCGTGTCCTCCACAAAGCCGATCCACGGGCATGGCCTCGGCGCGGCCGGCGCGCTGGAGCTCGTCTGCACCATCGCCGCCCTGCGCCACGGGGTCGCGCCGCCGACCATCAATTTTCTCGAGCCGGATCCGAAATGTCCGGTCGATTGCGTGCCGAACGTCGCCCGCAAGGTCTCGATCCGGGCCGCCATGTCCAATTCCTTCGCTTTCGGCGGCATCAACGCCTCGCTGATCGTGCAGGCGGCGGCCTGAGCCGATATGGCCGAGATCGCTGGCGATACGCCCGGGGAGTTCATCCTCGGCCCTATCGAGGCCGCAGCTGATCCCGCCGAAATCGCCGCCTTTCGCGCCGCCCTCGGGTCGACCGCGCCAGAGCCGCCGCCGACCTATCCGATCGTCTGGCTCGCGCGCCCGGCGTTGCGGGCTGCGCTCGACCGGGCGCTGGGCGGCCGTTTTTTGCCCATTCACGAGTCCCAGTCTTTCGATTATGAACGGCCCCTGAAAGCGGGCGGCCGCTACGTGCTGACGGGCGTCGCGCGCCGCGAAAGCGCACCCGACCGCCTGATCCTGACCGCCGAGGCGCAGGAAGCCGACGGCGGCGCAATGGCCGTCAGATTGCGCAGCGTGCTGCGTCTGGTCGAGATCGCCGGGAACGAGAAGAAATGACCCTGCCCGCGCCCGGCGAGAAGCTGGACGAAATCCCGATCGGGCCGTTCGACGCGACGGCCGTCGCGGCCTATGCCCGCGCCTCCGGCGACGACAACCCGATCCACCTCGATCCGGCGCTCGCGGCCTCCGTCGGCTTCGCCGCGCCTCCCGTCCACGGCATGCGGCTGATGGCTGAAATCGGCCCCGCGCTCGCGGCCTGGCGGCCGGACCTTGCGATCCGGCGTCTTGCCGGCGCCTTCGCCGAACCGCTGCTCGTCGGCGAACCGGCGAAGCTCGCCGCCCGCGTCCTGAAGCGGGAGGCCGACAGCGTGCTCCTGCGCGTAACAATCCAGGGTCCGCGGCGCGGGCCATGCCTCGTGGCCGAAGCCGTGCTCGCGCCGGGGAGCGCCGCTGCATGACCGCGCGCTCCATTCTCATCACCGGCGCGTCGAGCGGCATCGGCCGCGCCGTCGCCGTCGAATATGCGGGGCAGGGCGTCAGGCTCGTGCTCGTCGGCCGCGACGCGGCGCGTCTCGAGGCGACGGCCGCGCGCTGCCGCGACAAGGGCGCAACCGTCGAGATCGCGCAGGTCGACGTGCGCGACAGGCTCGCCATGCGCGACGCCGTTCTCGACGCCGACCGTCGCGCGCCGCTCGATCTCGTCGTCGCCAACGCCGGGATAAACACCGGCCTGCCGCAGGGCGCTCTGGTCGAGGACCCCGAACCCGTACGCGGCATCTTCGCGATCAATCTGCTCGGCGTGCTCAACACGGTCGAACCGATCATCGAGCCGATGTGCGCGCGCGGCGCCGGCGTCATCGCGCTCACGGGTTCGATCGCCGGCGTGCGCGGCCTTCCGTATTCGCCGTCCTATTGCGCGACAAAGGCGGCGGTTCATCTCTACGCGGAATCGCTGCGCGGTCCGCTCGCGCGAAAAGGCGTCGCCGTCAGTCTGATCGTGCCGGGCTTCGTGCACACGCCGCTCAACGAAAATCTCGTGGCGTTCAAGCCGCTCGCCATGACGGACGTGCGCGCGGCGAAGATCATTCGCAGCGGTCTCGACCGTCGCAAGCCGATGATCGTCTTCCCCAGGCTTCTCTATTGGGCGTCGCGTCTGTCCACCGTGCTTCCGATCCGCTTCGTCGACTGGTTTCTCATGCGCCAGCCCGTGGACGTGCCGGTCACGCAGGAGCGCATGCAGCCGTGAGTTTCGCGCTCGACCTCCTGCGCTGGGCGGCGGCGATCTTTTGCGCGATCTCGCTGTTCGCGCTCGCGCTGTCGATCACGCTCGGCAGCGTCGCGCCGTTCATCGTCAGGCGCCGGGCGCGGCAGGGCGCGACGCCGCCGGTCAGTTTCGTCGTGCCGATCAAGACCTACGACATGGCTTTCGACGACGCGCAGGAATCGCTGTTCGAGCAGCATTACCCGCGCTTCGACGTGACGGTGACCGCGGCGGAGGCGGACTCGCCGGCCGTGGCGGCCGCGCGCCGCATCCTTTCGTCTCATCCCCTGGTCGAAACGAAAGTCGTTCGCGCCACCGCCCGTTTCGCCGCAAGCCCGAAAGTCGATAACCTCTACCAGGCCGTCGAGGACGCGCAGTTCGATCTGATCGCGACGAAGGATTCCAACATCGTCCTGCCGCCACAGGCGATCGCCGACGCGGTCGCGGCCATGGTCGACGGCGTCGGCCTCGTGACGGCGGTGACCGAGGCGGCGCGGCCGGAAAATACGGTAGCGCGGATCGAAAGCTCGCTCATGAACCAGTCGCACGGACGCATTCTTTATGCGGCCATGGCGCTGGGTCTGGGCTTCGGACTCGGCAAGCTGATGGTGTTCCGGCGTTCGGACCTGCACAAGGTCGGCGGTTTCCACGCCATCGCCCATAGCGTCGGCGAGGATTCGGCCATGGCGCACGCGCTGGAGGGTCTCGGCCTGCGCACCGTCATCATCGGTACGCCGATCTACCAATATCTCGGCAAGCGCCGGCTGCACGACGTCTACCATCGCCAGCTCCGCTGGACCGTCATTCGCCGCCACAACGAGGTCCCGGCCTTCCTGATCGAGCCGTTCGGGCTCTCCTCGGTCAATGCGCTGGCCGCCGCCTTCGCGGCCCCGTTGTTTGGCTGGTCGGCGCCGGGCGCAGCCGCCGGCCTGCTTGCGGTGTGGTTCGGACTGGAAACCCTGCTTGCCTTGGCGCGGGGCTGGGATGTATCGATGTCCGCGCCCGCTATCATGATCGCCCGAGACGCGATGATGCTGGGCGTCTGGGTGCGCGCCTGGTTTACGAAGCGGGTCATGTGGGCCGCCGAGGTTTATGTCGCGCACCGCGAATGCGGCCCCCGGCCCGCGCCCGCGACCCCTGCGGGCGAGGCCCCGAAAAGGAACGATACGTGACGGTCCACGGCCTGCTTGTCGGCCTGATCGACCTCGTGCTCACGCTCTGCTTTCTCGGCATGGCTGTGATCGGCGGCACGTTCCTCGTGCTCGTCGCGCGCTTTCTCTACGATGAGGCGCGCGGCAAGGAGGACCCGTCCGCAGGAACGCCGCCGCTCGCCGACGCCGACCTGCCGCATGTCGTCCTGCAGATTCCCGTCTTCAACGAACCGCGCGTCGTCGAGGGCGCGCTGCGCGCGGCCTGCGCGATCGACTATCCGCGCGACCGCTTTCACGTACAGCTCCTCGATGATTCCACGGACGAAACGACGGATCGCGCGGCCGAGATCATCGCCGAATTGCGCGCGGCCGGTAACGACGTCGTCCACGTGCGGCGCGAGGACCGTTCCGGCTTCAAGGCCGGCGCCTGCGCGGCCGGGCTCGAATTGTCCGACGCGCCCTTCGTCGCCATGCTCGACGTGGATTTCCGCCCGCCGTCGGACTGGCTGCGCAAGGCCGTGCCCGTCATCGTCGCCGATCCGAAGGCGGGCTTCGTGCAGGCGCGCTGCGAATTCGCCAATTACGAGAAGAACTGGCTGACGCGCGTGCAGGGCCTCGTGCTCGACGCGCATTTCATGATCGAGCAGCGCACGCGCGCGAGCCTGCGCTGGCTGTTTCAGTTCAACGGCACCGGCGGCATCTGGCGCCGCGCCGCCATCGATTCCGTCGGCGGCTGGCTCGACTATTCGCTCACGGAAGATCTCGACCTCACCATTCGCACCGCGCTCGCGGGCTGGCACGGCCGTTTCATTTCATCCGTCGCCATTCCCGGCCAGATGCCCGAGGGCATGCGCGACTGGCGCCGCCAGCAGCGTCGCTGGTCGAACGGCTTCGTGCAGGTCGCCCAGCGCACGGTCGGCCCGCTGTGGCGCGCGCCGTGGCCGCTGGTGGAACGCCTGTCGGCGATCGTGCTCGTGATGCATCAGGTCTTCTTCCCGCTCTGCGCGACGATGATCGTATGCCTGATCCTCGGCGCGGTCGTGCGCGGTTTCTCGGTCGCGCCCTATCTGCCGCTGCTCGTCATCTGTTTCGTGGTCGTGACCGCGGTCGTCGTCGGCATGACGCTGCCGCCCTATCTCGTGCTCAGGCGCGGCACGATCTGGCGTTACCTCGCCACCATGGCCATGGTGCCGCCGCTCTTCATCTATCTCGCCGTCGCCAACGCGCCGAAGATCATCCAGACCGCGCGCGGCCGGCAGGAACAATTCAAGCGCACGCCGAAGAAAGAGCATTGAACGGGGCGACCGGCGCCGACTGGTTGCGGACTCCGCTCCCGCCGTCATGGCCGGGCTTGTCCCGGCCATCCACGCGGAACGATTGCGAACATCTGACTTCAGGATCGCTGAACGAAACGGCGTGGATGCCCGGCACAAGGGCGGGCATGACGAACGGAGATGGCGTGGCTCCCTGTCATCCCGGCCGAAGCGAAGCGGAGAGCCGGGGTCCAGCGTTTTCTTGATCTGCCTTCTGGATCCCGGATCGCCTTCGGCGTCCGGGATGACAATTTCCGCTTTTCGCCCCCAACCGGACCCGCCCATCACGCCCGGTCCAGCGCCGCCGCGATCGCATCCATCCGCTCGTCGACCTCGTCGCGCATCTCCGGATGCGTGAACACGTAGAAGTCCTCGTCTCGAATCGCGCGCAGCATGCGGTCGGCGACTTGCACGGGGTCGAGGCCCGCTTCCGTCCGCTCCGCGACATGGGCGAGAATGTCCGCGCCGCGCGTGCCCGGCGCAGGCTTCGTCGCCGCGCCGTAGCGCGCGGGCCGGTTGCGATAGGCCGATACGATTTTCGTGCGCACGAAGCCCGGACAGAGCACGCTGACGCCGATGTCCGTTCCCTTCAATTCGAGCGCGAGCCCTTCGGACATGCCCACGACCGCGTACTTGCTGGCGACATAAGGCGAGAAGCCGATATTGGCCTGCAGGCCCGCCATCGACGCGGTATTGACGATATGGCCGGCCTCGCCGTGGTCGCGCATGTGCGGCAGGAAGGCGGCGATCCCGTTCACGACGCCCATGAGATTGACGTCGATCACCCAGCGCCAGGTCTCGACCGAAATATCGGCGATCCCGCTGCCGCCGCCGACGCCCGCATTGTTGCAGAGAATGTGAACCTTGCCGAAGGCCGCGATCGTTTCGCGCGCCGCATTGGCGACGGCCGCCGCGTCCGTCACGTCGCAGAGGACGCCCTGCACATTCGCGCCTGACGCCCGCAGGCGCGCGACCGCAGCGTCGAGCGCCGTGCGTTCGATATCCGCCAGCGCGACATTCATGCCCTCGTCGGCGAATTTCTGCGCAAGCGCGAGACCGATGCCGCTCGCGCCGCCCGTGACGAAAGCGGTCCTGCCCGAAAATTTCTTCATCCGGCGCGCCTCCCTGTTCCCAGCATAGCGCGGCCGCCGCGGTCAGTCTCGCAGTCCCGGCGCCTCGTGGCCGGTGCGCGCGACATATTCGACATAGCCGCCGCCGTAGGAATGCACGCCGTCGGGCGTCAGCTCGAGCACGCGGTTGGAGAGCGCTGCGAGAAAATGCCGGTCGTGCGAGACGAACAGCATCGCGCCCTCGTATTCGGCGAGCGCCGATATCAGCATCTGCTTCGTGGCGATGTCGAGATGGTTGGTCGGCTCGTCTAGCACGAGGAAGTTCGGCGGATCGTAGAGCATTTTCGCCATCACGAGCCGCGCCTTCTCGCCGCCGGAGAGCACGCGACAGGGCTTTTCGATGTCGTCGCCCGAGAACCCGAAACAGCCGGCGAGATTGCGCAGCGAGCCCTGGCCTGCCTGCGGAAACGAATCTTCGAGCGTCTCGAACACCGTGCGCTCGCCCTCGAGCAATTCCATCGCATGCTGCGCGAAATAACCCATCTTCACGCTCGCGCCGAGCGCGACGGCGCCTGCGTCCGGCTCGCTCGCGCCGGCGACGAGTTTCAGCAGCGTCGACTTGCCGGCGCCGTTGACCCCCATCACGCACCAGCGCTCGCGCCGGCGCACCTGGAAGTCGAGCCCGTCGTAGATGCTTCGCGCGCCGTAACCCTTGCTCACGCCCTTCAGCGTGACGACGTCCTCGCCGGAGCGCGGCGCGGGCGGGAAATCGAAAGCGATCGACTGGCGCCGGCGCGGCGGCTCGACGCGGTCGATCTTCTCGAGCTTCTTCACGCGGCTCTGGACCTGCGCGGCGTGCGACGCGCGCGCCTTGAAACGCTCGATGAAAGCGATTTCCTTGGCGAGCATGGCCTGCTGGCGCTCGAACTGCGCCTGCTGCTGCTTTTCGGCCTGTGCGCGCTGCGCCTCGTAGAATTCGTAGTCGCCCGTGTAGGAATTGAGCGAGCCCGCGTCGATCTCGACGATCTTGTTGACGATCCGGTTCATGAAGGCGCGATCGTGCGAGGTCATCATCAAGGCGCCGTCGTAGCCGCGCAAAAACTGTTCGAGCCAGATCAGGCTTTCGAGATCGAGATGGTTCGACGGTTCGTCGAGCAGCATCACGTCCGGCCGCATCAGCAGGATGCGCGCGAGCGCGACGCGCATCTTCCAGCCGCCGGACAGATTGGCGACGTCGCCGTCCATCATTTCGGCCGTGAAGTTGAGCCCGGCCAGAACCTCGCGCGCGCGGCCGTCGAGCGCATAGCCGTCGAGTTCCTCGAACCGCGCCTGCGCCTCGCCGTAACGTTCGACGATCTCCTCCATTTCGTCGGCGCGGTCGGGATCGGCCATCGCCGCTTCGAGATCCTTCAACTCGGCGGCGACGACGCTGACGGGGCCTGCGCCCTCCATCACCTCGGCGACGGCGCTGCGGCCTGCCATCTCGCCGACGTCCTGATCGAAATAGCCGATGGTCAGGCCGCGATCGACGCTGACCTGTCCTTCGTCGGGGCTCTCCTCGCCCGTCATCATGCGGAAGAGCGTGCTCTTTCCGGCGCCGTTCGGCCCGACGAGTCCGGCCTTTTCGCCGCGCAGCAGGCTCGCCGACGCTTCGACGAACAGGAGGTGATGGCCGTTTTGCTTGCTGATGTTTTCGAGGCGGATCATGTCGCGGAGCGCTCGTGGAGAATTGCGGCGTAACTACGCCCGGCGGGGCGCATCCGCGAAACGGAAACAGGAGACGAGGGGAGCCTACAGCGGGCGCTCGCCGGGCTTGTCGCCCTGCGCATAGCCGGTGCCGAACACATAATCCCACCACGGGGCGCTGACGCCGTAACCGCGTTCGGGGTCGCGGAAATGATGCAGCAGATGCAGGCGGCGCAAGGTCTGCTCGACTTTCGTGCGCGGCGTGCGGTGATGCAGGTGGAAATGGATCTCGTCGTACAGCACGTAACCCGCAAGGAAGCCCGCCGCGATCGCATAGGACCACGGCGCCGGGAACAGCGCCGCCGTCACGATCCAGGCGAGCGCCATCAGCGGCACGCTCATAAGCGGCGGCATCACGAGCCGCAGCGGATCGCTGGGGTGGACGTGGTGCACGCCATGCAGAAGGAAGTGGATGCGCGCGCCGAACTTGCCGGGAAATTCGGTGTGAAACAGCCAGCGGTGGAAAACATATTCGCACAGCGTCCAGATGAGATAGCCGGCGACGAACGCGCCGATCGCGCCGGGCGTCGGCAGGCCGGCCGCGCCCTTCCACAACAGCCAGCCGGCGATCGGCAGATAGATCAGCGGAAAGGTCCAGTGCACGCGCGAAAGCTTGTCGAGCACCGGATTGTCGAACAGCCGTGGCGAGGCCATCAGAAGTTCGGCCTTCGTCATGCCGACCGTCGACATGTGGGCGTAGGGGTCTGGGCCGCCGTGCGCTGCGTCGGTCATCTCTTGCCTCACTGCGCCGTGTTGGCTGTGCGCGAATGCAGGGAAAAGCGCGGGTTGAAGATGAAGTCGAAGAACAGCTTCAGCCACGAGGGATGGCTGTGCAGGTCGTCGTAGAATTCCGGCGCCATCGCCTTCACCTTCGGCAGCAGAGTCCAGGGAATTTCCTGAAAGTCGTGATGCTCGTTGTGATAGCCGATATTGAGCGCGACGATGTTGAGCGGTCCGTAATAGTCGAACGTGCCCTGTCCGGGCCAGGCCGCGTAATGCTCCTGAATCCAGCGCGCGCCGACAGGATGCAGGCCGACCGAGAACCAGAACGACGCGAAGAAATAGAACAGCGCGTTGCCGCCGAGGAAATACCAGACGGCGGCGTCGAACGCCGCGATGACCGCGAAATTGATGTAGGTCCACGACCCCCAGATCGGCACCGTGCCCTTGAGCCGATAGATGCGGGTCAGCTGCATCACCGGAAAGAAGAACAGCCACAACGCCTTGCGCCACCACACGTTGCCGACGAGCTTCGCCTCCCAGTCGCTCGGCACGTCGGCGTCGTAATCGTAGCTCGACAGATGCGAATGGTGCTTGATGTGATAGCAGCGAAAGCCCATCGCCGTCGGAAAGGCGTTCGGCAAGTCGGCGAGAATGGCGTTCATCTTGTTGAGCGTCGGGCTCGCGAAGACGGCGTTGTGAATGGAATCGTGGATGATCACGAACATCGCATGATTGGCGAAGGCGCCGACGCAATAGGCCAGGATCAGCGAGGCCCACCAATAGTCCATGCCGAGATGGCCCATCCAGGCCGCGATCGCGCATTGCAGGAGAAAGATTCCGGCGGTCACCCAGAAGGTGCGGATGTCGCGCACGAACAGGCTGCGGACCTCGGGATGAGCTGCGAGGATCGCCCTGCGGCGCTGCACGTGCGATCGGTCAATGCCGCTCGCCGAAATGTCGAATATGGCGTTCATCGATCTCGTATCCGCGTGTCATCCGGGAGTATTCGCCCCGGGCGCGCCGGCGAGGCGCTTTTCGTAAATGCGATGGATCTTGTCGATTTTGGCGCCGCTCATCTCGATCGGCTTGCGCATCCCCGCATTGTTTTCAAGAACCCAGCCGAATTCGATATGATCCAGCGCAACTTTGCGGCTGAGCAATTTCATGTGTTCGACCATCGTCAGCACGACGACGCCCCCGCGCGCGCTCTTGTGCAATTCGTGCTTCATGCCGAACAGCGCCAGGCGCCCGGAATTGTAGGGCATCTTCCGGATGCGGCTGACGAGCTTGGGAATGCCGGTCACGCCGAGCCTGCCGTCCATGTCGGCAACGATTTCGTGCAGGTTCGGGATCACGATGCCGAACGCGACCGGCTCTCCGTCGAGTTCGATGACGAAACCGTAATCGGGCGTCATCAGAAACTTCAGGCTGTCGGCCATCGACTTGAATTCGGCCTCGGTGATCGGCACGAAGCCCCAGTTGCCCGACCACGCGTCGTTGAACAGCCGCGTCATCAACGCGACTTCGGACTTGATGTCGTCCAGTTTCAGCGGCCGGAATTTCAGCCGTTCCTTCCACTCCGGTCGATTGAGGAGTACGGGCTCGAATGCGCGGTCCACGTCGGACACGTCGTAGCGATAGGAAATCAGGTCGCGCGCCTTGGAATAGCCCGCCTGTTCGACAAGCCCGGCCAGGTACGGCGGGTGCCAGGGCATGAAGATCATCGGAACGGCGTCTTCGCCCTGCACGAGCAGGCCGCATTCGGCGTTGATGGAGGGCGAGAACGGGCCGACGACGACGCTCGCGCCCTGGCCGGCGAGCCAGGTTTCGGCGGCCGCCAGCAGCGCGGCGACGACGGCCGGGTCGTTGATCGCGTCGAGCGAGCCGAACTGGGCCGGCGAAGCCTCGTTAGGCTTCGCATCCCTGTAGATCTGGGCCTCTATGCGGCCGACGGTCGCCCCGTTCCGCTTTGCGAGAAAAGCCTGCGACCGCACGAGGTTGTAGTGCGGATTGAGCTTGTGGGCGTGCAGCGTCCAGCGCTCCGCGTCGAGCGAGGGCGAGAAACCCTTCATGCCCGAATAGAGCAGCCGCGGGACGCGACAGAATTCCATGAAATCGCGGAGGCCGGACACCGGCGCGACCGAGACGGATGCGGCGGAAGTCGCCGGGCTCGTCGAAACGTTCATGGCGCCCATTACCACGGGCCGCGCGCGCGGCCAATTAAATGTGGCGCGATCAGAGCGAGGCGGGCGCCTCGAGCGCGGCGGCGAGCGCACGCGGCGGTTCGACGACCGGGCGGTCGAGGATGAGCTGCACCACCTGGCGGATCTCGTCCTCGGTATGGCTCGCCGAAATGAAGAAGCGCAAGCGCGGCTTGTCCTTCGGCACGCCAACCTGCACGACCGGCGGCACGTAGATCCCGTTCGCCAGCAGATGTTGCGATACGGCCATGGTCTCCCAGACCGAATTGAACAGGATCGGCACGACGGCGCGTCCGATTGCGGGGCCCGTGTCGAGGCCGGCCGCCTGCGCCGTGTCGCGCAGGAATTCGGCGTTGTGCGCCAGTTTGCCGATCCGCCAGGATTCGGTCTGCATCAGCTCCAGCGCTTTCGCGGCCGCCGCCGTGATGACCGGCGAGAGGCCCACCGAATAGACGAAGCCCGGCAGCGTGAATTTCAGCCAGTCGATCAGGCCGCGTTTGCCGGCCACGAATCCGCCGCAGGAGGCGAAGCTCTTGGACAGGGTGCCGATGATGATGTCGACGTCGTCCGGATCGACGCCGCAATATTCGCACAGGCCGGTGCCGCGCTCGCCCATTACGCCGATCGAATGCGCTTCGTCGACGAGCAGCCAGGCCTGGTGCTTCTTCTTCAGCGCCACCAGCCGCGGCAGGTCGATCGTGTCGCCGTCCATGGAATAGAGGCTTTCGACCGCGATCAGCACGTTGCTGTGCTTTTCGCGGTGCTCGGTCAGCAGCTGGTCGAGATGGTCCAGGTCGTTGTGGCGGAAAACGATCTGGGCCGCATCTGACGTGCGCGCGCCGGTCGCGACGCTGTTGTGCGACAATTCGTCGAGGAAGATCGCGTCGCGTTTCGACATCAGATGGGTGATGACCGTCAGATTGGTCAGATAGCCGGAAACCAGCGCCAGCGTCGCCTCGACTCCCAGGAAGCCGGCGAGATCGTCCTCGAACTTCTGGTGCGTGGAGCGTTCGCCGCCGACCAGCCGCGACGCGAGCGCGCCGACGCCGAACCGGTCGACCGCCTGATGGGCGGCGGCCCGCACCTCCGGGTGCTCGCCGAGGCCGAGATAATCGTAATTGGCGAAACTGACGAAATGGCCGTTCCCGCGGGCCTGGATATCGGCCTGAAGCGTGTCGGTCGGCGCGAAGAACGGATTGCCGTGCTCGTCCAGAATCGCCTTGCCGGCCAGACGGTAACGTCTGAGCGCATATTCGGATAGGCTCTTGTGCTTCGCCACGCAGTACGTTCCGGTTGCGGGACGGACCGCCCCTGTTTGCCCCGAAGCCCCAACCCCTCGGACCGACTCTGTCCCATACCACTATCGAGCGTGGTCACGCCAGTGTCGCGATCGGGCCGTCTTTTCGCCCTGAGCTATTCCCCTGCGGCTCCCCCGTCAAATAAAGCCGCCCTCAGGCTTACTCCGGACCGGCCCTTGCGCTGCGGAAAAGGCCAACCATATCATGGGAGATCGTTGCGCGCCGGGCTCCGGGCGTAGCGTGAACGAGGCGCCTGAGGGGCTTCCATATGTCGCGTCCATCCGTACTGAATTCTCCGTTTCTGCTGGGTTTCGAGACCATAGAACGGGCGCTCGACCGCGTGTCGCGCGCCGGCAGCGACGGCTATCCGCCCTATAACATCGAGCGCCTGTCCGGCTCGGACGACGAGCCGGAACGCCTGCGCATCACGCTGGCGGTGGCTGGTTTCACGCGCGAGCAACTCGATATAACCATCGAGGAGAACCAGCTCGTGATCCGCGGCAAGCAGACCGAGGACCGTGAGCGCACCTACCTGCATCGCGGCATCGCCGCCCGGCAGTTCCAGCGCGCTTTCCTTCTCGCCGACGGCATGAAGGTTCAGAGCGCCGATCTTTCGAACGGGCTTTTGTCGATCGACCTCGTTCGGCCAGAACCGGAACGAACGGTCCGGAAGATCGACATTACGGCGCACGATTGAGCGCCGAACCGGCGCGCGGCATGCCGGCGCCGAAACGTAGCGGGCCTATCGAGGCCGCAAGGAGCGTAAGATGACCAATACTCCCTTCACCGAAGAGCAGTTCGCCAAGCTCGGCGCCGGTCAGGTCGCCTATGTCCGCGAAATGACGTCCGACGAATTCAAGAAGATCTACCCCCAGGCCAACGATCTTCAGTCGGGCATCAAGCTGTTCGCCCTGCTGTCGGCCGACGGCGCGCCGATCGTTCTGACCGATTCCCGCGACACCGCCATCGCCAGCGCATTCGAGAACCAGCTCCAGACCGTCAGCCTGCACTGAGGCTCGGCTTGCCGGCCGCGGCGTGACATGATCGCCTCATGCCCGTCGCGACCATCATCACGGAGCGCCTGACCCTGCGCCCGATCGCCGAGAACGACGCGGCCGGTCTGCATGCCGCCTACGGCGATCCGCTGGCCATGCGCTTCTGGGACTATCCGGCGACCGATGGCCTGGAGGCCACAGCCGGCCATATTCGCCGATGGCTCGGACACGATCCGCACTGGCATGGCGTCTGGGCGATCGTGACCCGGACCGGCGCCTTCGCCGGCATGATCAACTATCACCATCGCGAGGACTGGAACCGCCGGCTCGAGCTCGGCTGGATTCTCGCGCCGGCGTTCTGGCGGCGCGGGGTGATGACGGAGGCCGCGCGCGGCGTGGTCGACCATTGCTTCGCGGCGCTCGACGTCCACCGGATCGAGGCGACGATCGATCCCGATAATGTCGCCTCGCGCCGGCTGGCGGAACGGCTGGGGTTCCGCGAGGAAGGTCTGATGCGCGATCGGGCCTGCGTCGAGGGCGAATTCCGGAGCCTGCTGATGTACGGGCTCGTGAAGGGCGCGTGACCGGCGGGCCTCTGCGTCACCCGCCGAACAGTTTCTCCAGGAAATTCTTCTCGCGCGGCGGGGCGGCTTCGGCGGCGCGCGGGCCTTCGCCGATATTGGCGGGCGGCAGCAGGTCGTCGATCGTGCGCGGCTTCTGGCCTGCCGCGAGCGGGCGCTGCGCCGTGCGCTGGGGTTGCGCGGGCGTCCCGAACGCCGGCTGCCCCGCGGGATCGGGTCCGCGCGCGATCGGGATGTCGGCGGGCGGGTTCGCAGGCCGCCAGGTGCCGCCCGGCAGCGGTTGCGGCGGCAGCCCCTTCAGCGCCTCGCGCATGAACCGGCTCCAGATTTCGACGGGGAGATTGCCGCCGGAGGCGTGCCTGGTGGGGGAATCGTCGTCGTTGCCGAGCCAGACGCCGCCGACGAGCGCGCTCGTGTAGCCGACGAACCAGGCGTCGCGGAAATCCTGGCTCGTGCCGGTCTTGCCCGCAGCCTGCCAGCCGGGCAGTTCGGCCTTGCGCGCGGTGCCGGTCAGCAGCGTCTCCTGCATCATCGCGTTCATCATCGACACGTATTGCGGCTCGATCAGGCGTCCCGTGGAGGCCGCCCTGCGCGTGTAGAGCAGCTTGCCGTCGGCCGTGCGCACGCGCGTGATCACGAAAGGCGGCGCGGCGACGCCGCCGTTCGCGAAGGGCGCATAGGCCGACACGAGTTCGAGCGGCGTCACCTCGCTCGTGCCGAGCGCGATCGTCGCGTTCGGCTGCAGTTCGGACTGGATGCCGAGCCGGTGCGCGGTCGCCACAACCGCGCGCGGGCCGACCTCGAGTCCGAGCCGCACCGCCACCGTGTTGAGCGACAGCGCGAGCGCGTTCGTCAGCGTCACCGGCCCGAAATACTCGCGGCTGTAATTCTCGGGCCGCCACCCCTTCACGTTGATCGGCCCGTCCTCGCGAACGGTGTCCGGCGTCAATCCGCGTTCGAGCGCGGTCAGATAGACGAACGGCTTGAACGAGGAGCCGGGCTGGCGCTTGGCCGCCACCGCGCGGTTGAACTGGCTTTCCTGGTAGTTTCGTCCGCCCACGAGCGCGCGGATGGCGCCGCCCGGATCGAGCGCGACGATCGCGCCCTGCGAAACGTTGAACTTCTGTCCCTTCTTGTCGAGCTCTTCCGTCAGCGCGCGCTCGGCGGCGGCCTGCATGCGCCCGTCGAGCGTGGTCGTCACGACGATGTCCTGGTCGATCGCGCCGATCGTGTCGTCGAGCGTGTCCATCACGTAATCGGCGGCGTAATTGATCGAGCCCGCCTTCTCGTGGACAGCGACCGCCGGCCGCGCGAGCGCGACCTTCGCCATCGCTTCCGTGATGTGGCCTTCCTGCGCCATCGCGGTGACGACCTGCGTCGCGCGTTCCTGCGCGCCTTCGAGATTGCGATTGGGCGCGAGCTTGGTCGGCGCCTTCATCAGCCCCGCGAGCATGGCGGCCTCCGCGAGCGTTGCGTCGCGCGCGTCGTGGCCGAAATATTTCTGGCACGCCGCTTCGACGCCATAGGCGCCGGAACCGAAATAGACCCGGTTGAGGTAGAGTTCGAGGATCTGGTCCTTCGAATATTTGTGCTCGAGCCAGAGCGCGAGGATCGCCTCCTGCATCTTGCGCGAGAGCGTGCGTTCCTGCGTCAGGAACAGGTTCTTGGCGAGCTGCTGCGTCAGCGTCGACCCGCCCTGCATGCCGCCGCGGCGCATGATGTTGGCGACGATCGCGCGCCCGATGCCGAGCGGATCGATGCCCCAATGCGTGTAGAAACGCCGGTCCTCGATCGCGACGAAGGCCGCCGGCAAGTAGGGCGGCAGTTCGGAGAGCCGGATCGCCGGTCCGCCGCTGTCGCCGCGATTGGCGAGCACTTCGCCGTCGTCGGCGAGGATCGCGATGTTGGGCGGCCGCTTGGGGATCGCGAGCTTGTCGATCGCCGGCAATTGCGCCGCGTAATAGGCCGTCAGGGCGCCGAGGCCGATTGCGGCCCACACGCCGAGCACGAACGTCCAGTAGACGAGCCGCCCGAGGATCGAGCCCGACCCGCGTCGCCGGCGCTTGCTCTTGCCGCCGCCGGGCTTCCTTCGGGCCACATTGCTCTCCCGTCGATCCGCGCGCAGGTCGTCGCCGTCGTCGAGCCGCGGCTCGCGCCGTCCCTCGCTCGCTCCGCGGCGCTTGCCCGCGCCGATGCGCTCGTCCGGATCGGCGCGCAGGTTCTCGCGCGAAGCGCTGAACCCCGGCTCGCGCCGCTCGCGGGCAGGTTTCTTCTTGCCTTTACCCCAGCCCAACATATCCGTCTTTCGCCTCGCAGAGACGGCGTTGATGAGGATTAACGAAGGCGGATTAAGGGCCGGTTAAGTGATCGGGCGCTTCCCTCACCCCTCGCCGACCGTCAGATCGACCATGATTTCCCCGGCGAGGCGCTCCAGCATCGCGCGCACCTGCGCGGGCGCCACGCCCTCCGGCAGCGTCGCGCGGACTTTCGCCCGGAACATGTCCTGGCCCGTGAAGGGCGCGCTTTCGAGCCCGCTTGAGAATTCCTCGATATTCGCGCCGAGCGATTTGAGCGTCCGGGTCAGGTCGCGCACGATCCCCGGACGTTCGTTGCCGACGATCTCGAGGTCCAGCGTTTCGCGCGGCGCCGATTCCGCCGGCGCATCGGCGCCGGGTTCGACCGTCACTTTCAGGCCGGCGCCGCCGAGATCGCGCAGCGCCTGCGTCACCGCCTCGACGCCCGCCTCCGGCGCGCCGACGAGCACGATTCCCGCGAATTTGCCGGAGAGCCGCGCGAGCCGGCTTTCGAGCCACGTGCCGCCATGCGCGGCCACCGCCTGCGACACGGCGGCGACGAGGCCCGGCTTGTCGTCGCCGATCAGTGTGAGAACGAGGGGCGTCATGAGCGTTCCTGCGCCAAAAAGGGCCGCGATCCTGCCCCGAAGCGCCCCAAATGACAAACGTCGACCGGGCCTTGTCATCCCGGCCGGAGCGGAGCGGAGAGCCGGCATCCAGCTTCCGGCGCGTTGGAGTTTATCCGCGGCGTCTGGATCCGGATCGGCCTTCGGCTGTAGGGATGACACATCCGGACCTGCCGTCTAGTTTACTCCTAAACGAGCGGGAGGACGGCCATGAGCGAATTCGACTACATCGTGCTCGGTGGGGGCTCGGCGGGATGCGCTGTCGCGGGCAGGCTCAGCGAGAATCCTGGAACGAGCGTCGCCTTGTTCGAGGCCGGCGACGACGGCAAGCACTGGATGGTGTGGACGCCGATTGCGGCCGCCGCCATGTTGCCGCGCAAGATCAGGAACTACGCTTACGAGACCGTTCCGCAGAAGGGCCTCGGCGGCCGGCGCGGTTATCAGCCGCGCGGCAAGATGCTCGGCGGCTCCTCCGGCATCAACGCCATGGTCTACATCCGCGGCCACCAATGGGACTACGATCATTGGGCCGCGCTCGGAAATCCCGGCTGGTCCTACGCGGACGTGCTGCCCTACTTTCGGAAGTCCGAGAACAACGAGACGATCTCCGACGAATTCCACGGCAAGGGCGGACCGCTCAACGTCGCGCAATTGCGCACCGGCAATCCGTTGCAGGAGACCTTCCTCGACGCCGTGCGCGAATGTCAGCTGCCGCTGACGAGCGATTTCAACGGCGCGCAGCAGGAAGGCTGCGGAATCTATCAGGTCACGCAGATCAACGGCGAACGGTGCAGCGCGGCGCGCGCCTACATCCATCCCTTCATCGGCAAGCGTCCGAACCTGTTCGTGCAGACCGGCGCGCATGTCGTGAAGATTCTGTTCGAGGGCAAGCGCGCGGTGGGCGCCCAATTCCGCGTCGGCGACGAAACGAAAACGGTGCGCGCCCGCAAGGAAGTCATCGTATCCGGCGGCGCCTTCGGCTCTCCGCAATTGCTGATGCTGTCGGGCGTGGGCGACGCAGAGGCGTTGAAGAAAGCCGGCGTCGCGCCGCTTCATCATCTGCCGGGCGTCGGCGAGAATTTGCAGGACCATCCGGACGCAATCTTCGGCTACAAGACGAAATCGCTCGACGCGGTGGGCTACAGTCTGCCCGGCGCAGCCAAATTGATCGGCGAGATCAGGCGATACCGGGCCGAACGCACGGGAACGATCTCGACCAATTTCGCGGAAGCCGGCGGCTTTCTGAAGAGCCGGCGCGATCTCGAAATCCCCGATCTGCAATTGCATTTCGTCGTCGCCATGGTGGACGACCACGCGCGCAAGACCCATCTGGGGCACGGCTTTTCCTGTCACGTCTGCCTGCTGCGGCCCAAGAGCCGCGGCAGCGTGAAGCTTGCGAGCAGCGATCCGTTCGCCGATCCGTTGATCGATCCGAACTTCCTTGGCGAGCCGGACGACGTGCAGACGCTGGTCGACGGCTTCAAGCTTACGCGCAAGATCATGGACGCCCCGTCGATGAGGGCGCTGCGCACGAAGGACATGTTCACCGCGGGCGTCGAGACCGACGATCAGATCCGCGATTTCCTGCGCCGACGCGTCGACACGGTCTATCATCCCGTCGGCACTTGCATGATGGGACCGGATCCCGCGACCGCCGTCGTCGATGCGCAATTGCGCGTGCACGGCATGGAGGGTCTGCGCGTCGTCGACGCCTCCATCATGCCGACGCTGATCGGCGGCAACACCAACGCGCCGTCGATGATGATCGGCGAGAAGGCGGCCGACATGATCCGCGCGGCCGCCTGAGCCGGAGGTTGATCCGTCAGCTTGCCGGATCGTCATGGCTCCGTCATGAATGTGTCATGGACGTGCAGAGAGCCGCCTCTAGAAGCGGCCGACGCCAACAGGGAGATCTGGACATGAAACGCACTGCCATTGCCGCGCTCGCTCTGCTTGCGAGCGCAAGCGCGCCCGCGCTCGCTGCGACCGAAATCCAGTGGTGGCACGCGATGACCGGCCCCAACGGCGACCTCATCGTCAAGCTCGCCAACGACTTCAACGCGAGCCAGAGCGATTACAAGGTCGTCCCCACCTACAAGGGCGGCTATCCCGACACGATGAACGCCGGCATCGCCGCGTTCCGCGCCGGCCAGGCGCCGCACATCCTGCAGGTGTTCGAGGTCGGCACGGCGACGATGATGGCGGCCAAGGGCGCCGTGAAGCCGGTCTATCAGCTCATGAAGGAGACCGGCCAGAAATTCGACCCGCAGGCCTATCTGCCGGCGATCACCGGCTATTATTCGACCGTGAAGGGCGAGATGCTGTCTTTCCCCTTCAACTCGTCCTCGATGGTGATGTGGTACAACAAGGATGCGCTCGCCAAGGCCGGCCTCGACGCAGACAAGCTGAAGACCTGGCCCGAAGTGTTCGACGCCGCGAAGAAGCTGCATGCGAGTTCGCCGACCTGCGCGCTCTCGACCGCCTGGGTGACATGGGGCCTGATCGAGCAGTTCTCCGCCTGGCACAACGTGCCGATCGGCACCAAGGCCAACGGCCTCGACGGTTTCGACACCAAGCTCGTCTTCAACGATCCGTTGCACGAGAAGCTGCTGGCGTCGCTCGCTGACCTGCAGAAGGACAAGACCTTCGACTATTCCGGCCGCACGAATACGGGCGAAGGCAGGTTCACCTCGGGCGAATGTCCGATGTTCATGACCTCGTCGGCCTTCTACGGCAGTGTGAAGGCCAATGCGAAATTCGCCTATACCGCGGCGCCCCTTCCCTATTATCCCGACGTGAAGGGCGCGCCGCAGAATTCCATAATCGGCGGCGCCTCGCTGTGGGTGATGGGCGGCAAGAGCGCGGAAGAATACAAGGGCGTCGCGAAATTCCTCGCCTTCCTCTCCGACACCGATCGCCAGGTCGAGTTGCACGAGAAGTCCGGCTACCTGCCGATCACGAAAGCCGCCTACGAGAAGGTGAAGGCCTCGGGCTTCTACAAGGAGAACCCGATCCTCGAAGTTCCGCTGCTCGAACTCACCAACAAGCCGCCGACGGAGAATTCGCGCGGCCTGCGCTTCGGCAACATGGTGCAGATGCGTGA
Source organism: Hyphomicrobiales bacterium (assembly GCA_028868735.1). Taxonomy (GTDB): domain Bacteria; phylum Pseudomonadota; class Alphaproteobacteria; order Rhizobiales; family Beijerinckiaceae; genus JAJXWB01. The sequence continues at coordinate 36,659 of JAGWTW010000015.1, forward strand.
CGTGTGGGCGGAGGAGATCGAAAAGGCGCTCGCCGGCAAGGAGACCGCGAAGCAGGCGCTCGATGCGGCCGTGGAGCGCGGCAACACGATGTTGCGCGCGTTCGAGCGGACGGCCGGGAAGTAGGGGCTGTCATCCCCGACGATCGCTCCGGCGATCGATCGGGGGTCCAGAACTGACGATGGCGAAGGAACTGCATTCCCGCTTTCGCGGGAATGACTGCGCCTTCGATCCTGACAGGACGACATGGAAAAGCGCGCGATATTCTCCAGCAAGCTTCTACCGTATCTCCTGCTCGCGCCGCAGCTCGCGATCACGCTGATCTTTTTCTACTGGCCCGCGTCGCAGGCCGTGAAAGAAAGCTTCTACATCCAGGACGCCTTCGGGACGACGTCGGACTTCGTCGGCTTCGACAATTACAAAAGTCTTTTTGAAGACCCCTATTATTTCCATGCGATGGGCGTGACGGCCGTGTTCGCCGCCGTCGTCACGGCCGCCTCTCTTTCGATTGCGCTCCTGCTCGCCGTGCAGGCCGATCGCGTCGTTCGCGGCGCGACCGTGTATCGGACGTTGCTGGTGTGGCCCTATGCGGTCGCGCCTGCTGTGGCGGGCGTACTCTGGGTGTTTCTGTTCCAGCCGTCGCTCGGCATTCTCGCGCACGCCCTCCAGCGCATGGGATACGACTGGAACCCGACGCTGAACGGCGGCCAGGCGCTGGCCCTGGTGATGGTCGCCGCGGTCTGGAAGCAGATCAGCTACAATTTCCTGTTCTTTCTCGCCGGCCTGCAATCCATACCGAAATCGCTGATCGAGGCGGCGGCGATCGACGGCGCCCATCGCGCCCGCCGGTTCTGGACCATTGTCTTTCCGCTTCTGTCGCCGACGACGTTTTTCCTCGTCGTCGTCAATATCGTCTACGTCTTTTTCGACACGTTCGGCATCATCGATTCGGTGACCGGCGGCGGCCCGGCCAAGGCGACGGAGACGCTGGTCTACAAGGTCTACCAGGACGGCAAACTCGGCGCCGATCTCGGGGGATCGAACGCGCAATCGGTGATCTTGATGATCATCGTGATCGCGCTCACCTCGATCCAGTTCCGCTACGTCGAACGCAAGGTGACGTACTGATGCGAGACGACGTGCCGAAGAAAGTCGCGCGCTGATGGTCGAGAACCGCCGCTTCGGCAATCTCCTGCCCCATCTCGTCCTGATCGCGGGCGCGATCGTGGTCGCCTTTCCGGTCTACGTCGCAATCGTCGCCTCGACGCTCGACGCCGAGACCATTTCCAATGGCCATATGAGCCTGCTGCCGGGATCGCATCTGATCGAGAATTACGCCCGTGTCCTGTTCGAGGGCACGGGTTCGACCACCAAGGCGCATGTGTCGGACATGCTGCTCAATTCGCTCGTCTCCGCGCTCATCATCGCCGTCGGCAAGATCGCGATCTCGATCCTGTCGGCCTACGCCATCGTCTATTTCCGCTTTCCGCTGCGCGGAGTCGCCTTCTGGCTGATCTTCCTCACGCTGATGTTTCCGGTCGAGGTGCGCATTTATCCGACCTACAAGATCGTGTCCGACCTGCACATGCTCGACAGCTACGCCGGTATGTCGATACCGTTGATCGCCTCGGCTACGGCGACGCTTCTGTTCAGGCAATTCTTCATGACGGTCCCGGACGAATTGCTGGAGGCCGCCAAGATCGACGCCGCCGGCCCCTACAAATTCTTCAGGGACGTGCTGTTGCCGCTCTCGCGAACCAATCTGGCGGCCTTGTTCGTGATCCTGTTCCTCTACGGCTGGAATCAATATCTCTGGCCGCTGCTGATCACCACACGCGACGACATGCAAACAATCGTCATCGGCATCAAGAAGATCGTCGACACGCAGGATGCGTTGACCGAATGGCAGCTTGCGATGGCGACCGCTGTGCTTGCGATGCTGCCGCCGGTCGCCGTCGTGGTCTTCATGCAGAAGTTGTTCGTCAAGGGCCTCGTCGAGACGGAGAAGTAAGCCATGGCCGGAGTTCTTCTCGACAGGGTCGAAAAGACCTATCCCGGCGGGTTCAATGCTGTGAAAGGCATTTCCTTCGCGGTGCCGGACGGCGGCTTCTGCGTGCTCGTCGGTCCGTCCGGCTGCGGCAAGTCCACGTTGCTACGCATGATCGCGGGCCTGGAGACGATCACCGGCGGACAGGTGCGGATCGGCGAACGCGTCGTGAACGACATCGAGCCCATGGGCCGCGACATCGCCATGGTGTTCCAGAACTACGCGCTCTATCCGCACATGAGCGTCTACGACAACATGGCCTATGGCTTGCGCAATCTGAAGACGCCGGAGCCCGAAATTCTCTCGCGCGTGCAGGAAGCGGCGAAAATTCTCGAATTGAACGACGAAATGCTGAAGCGCAAGCCGCGCCAATTGTCCGGCGGCCAGCGCCAGCGCGTCGCCATGGGGCGCGCGATCGTGCGCAAGCCCGCTGTCTTTCTGTTCGACGAGCCTTTGTCGAATCTCGACGCGAAATTACGTGTCCAGATGCGCATCGAGATTCGCAAGTTGCAACGCCGTCTGAAAACGACTTCGATCTACGTGACGCACGATCAGCTGGAGGCGATGACGCTCGCCGACATGCTGGTCGTGATGAACGCGGGCCGCGTCGAACAAGTCGGCGCGCCGCTCGAACTTTACGAGCGGCCGGCGACCGCCTTCGTCGCGGGCTTCCTCGGATCGCCGCCGATGAATTTCCTGAATGGAAGGGTCGAGAAGCCGGGCGTCTTGCGTCTCGGCGACGGGACCGAACTTGCCTACGATCCGGCCCATTTCACGGCGACGTCGGGCGCCGAAATCCAGGCGGGCGTCCGGCCGGAGCGCATTATCTTCTCGAAAGACGGAAGCGGCATTCCCTTCAAGCTCGAACTCGTGGAGGAGCTCGGTCTCGGCCAGCTCGTGCACGGCGTGCTCGCAGACGCTTCGTTCACCGTCGCGTTGCCGGCCGGCGTTCATGCCCCCGTAGGCGATGCGCAGCGCGTAACGATCGCGCCGGACGCCGTGCATCTGTTCGATCGGAAGACGGGCGCGCGCTTATGATCCGCAGGCTCGCGATCGCCGGCGCCTGCGTCGTGCTGACGGCGGCGGCCTGGTTTCGAGTCGATCTCGCTTTGCGTGTCGTCCCGGGCTACGTCGCCAGCGAAATCTGTCTCGAGCATTTTGTGAGCGGACGCGACGCTGCGCTTGCTTTCGAGCAGATTCCGCGCAGGACGCCGGGCATGCGCCTCTTGACGCGGGCTGTAAGCTGGCGCGTCGACGACGACAAGCGCGAAGCGCGCGCGACGCTGGCAGGCCTCTTGTCCGCGCGCGTCGTCGACGTGACGGGCTATGGTTGCATTCTCGACCACGGCGCGCCGATGCCGGCGCCGATAGTCCTGCCGTCGTCGCCCGCACGCGCAGAACAACCGATTGTCGCGCCGCCGCCGGGATCGCCGCTGGCGCTTGCGCTCGACCACGTATTCGCACCCTTTGCGGACGGACGCCCGCGCGACACGCAGGCGGTCGTCATCATGCAGAGCGGCAGGATCGCCGCGGAACGGTACGCCGAAGATGCAACGACGAATACGCTCCTCGCCGGGTTTTCACTGACCAAATCGCTTACGAACGCGCTGATCGGCCTTCTCGTCCGCGACGGCGTGATCGACGTCACGGCGCCAGGCGAGATCGCCGCCTGGCGCGCGCCGGACGATCCGCGTCGCGAGATCACGATCGAAAACCTGCTGCGCATGGAGAGCGGCCTCGATTTCGACGAGACGAACTCCGGCTTCGACGCCAACACGCACATGCTCTATCTCGAAGACGACATGGCGGCCTATTCCGCCGAGGCGAAGGCAATCGCGAGGCCCGGGACGCGCTGGGCTTATTCTTCGTCCGGGATCGTCATGCTCGACCGCGTCCTGCGCGACAAGATCGGCGGCCCGGACGAGCTCGTTCGTTTTGCGCATGAAAGATTGTTCGGCCCGGCGGGCATGTCGAACGTCATCCTCGGATTCGACGCGACGGGAACTTTCGTCGGAGGCACCTATTCCGCAATGACGGCGCGTGACTGGGCGCGGTTCGGACAAGTGTTTCTCGATGACGGAACAATCGACGGCAAGCGCATCCTGCCGCAAGGATGGGCGGATTTTTCCGCTGCGCCGACGGCCGCTGCGCGCTTGGGCTATGGCGCCGGATTCTGGACGAACCGCGGCGACAGCTTCGGCGCGAAGGCGCGCGTCGATTTCGGTTTTCCGACCGATTCCTATTTCGGTTCGGGCAGTATGGGCCAGCGCCTCGTTGTCATTCCTTCGGAAGGGATCGTGATCGCCCGCCTCGGCCGCACGGCCGACTGGCCGGATTTCGACATCGTCGGCACGGGAAGGCTCGTGCGGGAGGTTGTTGCGGCATTGAAGAAAACCTGAGCTTGCGCAGGGCGAAGACCACCCCCATCTTGCGCCAAACGCAGGAGCCTTCGCATGGACATGCTCGCAGCCGCCTATGCCGCGCTCAACCAGACTTTCTCTGCGCCCTTCCGCAAGATGCTGTGGAAGGTGCTGGCTTTGACGCTCGCGCTGCTCGCCGTCCTCTGGCTCGGACTCGACAAGCTCGCGCTGCATTTCCTTTCGAATCCTGCCTGGTTTCCCTATCCCTGGATGGCGGCGGCGGTCTCATTCGTGCTCGGCTTCGGCATCGTCGTCGGGCTCGCGTTTCTGATCGCGCCGGCCTCATCGCTCGTCGCCGGTTTCTATCTCGACGATCTGGCCGACCTCGTCGAGGCCGACATCTATCCGCAGGGCGCGCGAGGCAAGGCGCTATCGATCGGCCTCGCGACATGGGTCGGCGCGCGCTTCGCGCTCGTCGCGCTCGGCGTCAACCTGATTGCGCTCGCTGTCTTTCTTCTGCCAGGCGTCAATGCGATCGTCTTCTTCATCGCCAACGCATTTTTGATGGGCCGCCTCTATTTCGAACTCGCGGCGCTGCGTTTCGTGGGGCAGGCGCAGGCAACCACGCTCATGCGCAGGCACGCGGTGATGCTGTTCGTCGCGGGCCTCGTGATTGCGGCCTTTCTCGCAGTGCCGATTCTCAATCTGACGACCCCGCTGTTCGGCGTCGCCTTCATGGTGCGTATCTTCCGGCAGGTCGCGCCGCCGGCTTCCGAACCGCTCGCCAATCCCGCGCCGCCACAGAACCTTCAGGCGATGCGCTGATCGGAGAATTGTCCGGCGCGGCGATAGCGCCAGATGTAGGTGGGCACGATCGCGCGGAAGCTTTCGGGCGCAATTCCCAGTCCCTCGAGCGTGCGGCCCTCGGCTTTCGCCGCGTCGGACACGACATTGTCATGGCGCAGCAGTTCGACCTGGTCGCGAGTGGTCGTCAGGAGTTCGGGGAACAGCCCGAGCGACAGTTTCGATGCGATTTCGGTGACCGCCGCCATCGCCTTGCCTGGTCCGAAGCCGAGCGAGGCGATCAACGGCTTGCGGCCGGTCTCGGCGCAGACGTACGCGACGAGATCGCGAAACGTCGCGACTTCCGGGCCGCCGAGTTCGTAAGTGGCGCCGGGCTTGGCGCCGCCCTCCAGCGCCGTCGTGATCGCCTTCGACACATCGCCGACGAAAACCGGTTGAAACTTCGTGTCGGCGCCGATCAGCGGCAGGCCGGGCAGCATCCGCGCCATTGCGGCGAAGCGGTTGAAGAAATCGTCGTCCGGCCCGAACATGACGGAAGGACGCAGGATGACGGCGCTCGGCACGGAGGCGAGCATCGCCGCTTCGCCCTTGGCCTTGGTGCGCGCGTATGCGGCGTCTGAATTGAGGTCCGCTCCGATCGCAGAGACGTGGACGACATTGGCGATGCCGGCCGCCGCCGCCGCCCGCGCGACCGCCGCCGCGCCAAAGGAATGGACCGCTTCGAAATTCTGGCGACCACGCTCGGCCAGAACGCCGACGAGATTGACTACGGCGTCGGAGTCGCGCAATGCGGCGGCGACGGATTCCGGATAGCGCAGGTTCGCCTGCACGGCGCTGACCTGGCCGACCCGGCCGAGCGGCTGCAGAAAAAAGGCGAGATCCGGCCGCCGGCAGGCGACACGCACGCGCCAGCCGCGATTGGCCAGCTGCCGGACGACGTGGCGGCCGACGAAACCCGATCCGCCATAAACCGTGACCAGCCGATCGCTCACCAGATTGTCGCCCATTGCACCGCTCCAGAAAGCCCGAGACGTGAGGTTCCCGCGGCTATACAAAAACTTGCCCGGCAATTCCATACGCACGTTCGTCGCGGGCCGCGTTGACACGTCGCAACCCGGCCCGTATGAGACGCGCCGGGCCCAGGTGGCGGAATTGGTAGACGCGCTGGTTTCAGGTACCAGTGGTGCAAGCCGTGGAGGTTCGAGTCCTCTCCTGGGCACCATCCAACAGGATGGTCCACGGAATTCAATGGTTTCGAGAGAGCCCAAACAGACGGTGTACCGCCCGCTGTGCGGACATTGTGGCCTCGCGACCGCCTTTTCGAACGTCGCCTTCCGGCCCGCGGCGCGCTTGGCCTCGACAGCCGGTTGAGGTCCGCACGGGTGAATCCCCAACTTCAAGCGCTCCGCAACGGAGATCTTGCCGGGGCCCGCGAATTGCGGATTTCGGATCTCGACGAATTTCCCCGAGAGATATTCGAATTGGCGGATTCGCTCGAGGTGCTGGACCTCAGCGGCGGCGCTTTGACTGATTTGCCCGACGACTTCGGGCGGCTTCGTAAATTGCGAATCCTGTTTTGTTCCGGCAACGCGTTCGAACGGCTGCCGCCAGCCCTCGGCGGCTGTCCATCGCTGAGCCAGATCGGTTTCCGAAAGACCGGATTGCAGGAGATTCCCGGCGAATCTCTCCCGCCGTCGCTGCGTTGGCTGACGCTTACCGACAATGCGATCGAACAGCTTCCAACCGAACTCGGCGAACGTCCGCGGCTGCAAAAGCTGATGCTGGCGGGAAACCGGTTGCATTCCTTGCCCGAGAGCCTTGCCGGCGCAAGAAATCTCGAACTCGTGCGATTGAGCGCCAACCGGTTCGAGGCTCTGCCGCGTTTCCTGCTCGAACTCCCACGTCTTGCCTGGATATCCTGGGCCGGCAATCCATTGGAGCGACGGCTTGCCTCAGCTCGAGCGGTCGATGCCCGCTGGGACGATCTCGCCGTCGGCGAGCAAATCGGAGAAGGCGCATCCGGCGTCGTTCATCGGGCATTGTGGCGCTCCGCCAGTGACGCCGCAAGGCCGGTAGCCCTGAAGCTTTTCAAGGGCGCGATGACGAGCGACGGCTCGCCCGATTGCGAGATCGCCGCATGTCTCGCATCCGGGGATCATCCGCACCTGACCGCCGCGCTCGGGCGTGTGACAGACCATCCCGATGGTCTACAGGCGCTTTTGATGCCGCTGTTGTCTGCGGATTGGAAAACGCTTGCAGGGCCGCCCAGCCTGTCGAGTTGCAGTCGCGATGTCTACGACGCGCAATTCGCGATTTCCGGCGCCAAAGCGCATCGGATCGCCGAAAGTATCGCCGGCGCTGCGGCTCATCTCCATGATTGCGGCCTCCTGCACGGCGATCTCTACGCGCATAACATCACATGGGACGAACGGACGGCGGATTGCGTCCTCGGCGACTTCGGCGCCGCCTGCGTCCTGCCTTCAGGCGCAGATAGCGATGCCTGGCAGCGGGTTGAGGTCCGCGCGTTCGGCGTTCTACTCGGCGAACTTCTGGATCGCGCCGACGAAACGTCACTGCCGCGAGCAAGCGCATTACGCGCGCTTCAGCAAGATTGCGTTCGACCGTTGGCGAGCCAGCGGCCGTCGATGTTGGACGTCGTCGCGGCGCTTCGCGACATATGCCCTTAAATGCGAACGAAATCACGCGGGCTCAGATAACCGCCTCGATCAAAGATGGCCCGCGCCGCGCGAGCCCGGCTTTGAAGCTCTTCACGAAGCTCTCGCAATCCGTGGCGCGGTGCGCTTCGACGCCCATGCCGCGCGCGAGCGAAACCCAATCGAGCGGTGGGCCGTCGAGATCGAGCATCCGGCGCGCGTTGCGGCCGGGCGCGCCCGCGCCAACCTGTTGCAGTTCGGTGTGCAGAACCGCGTACGAACGGTTCGAGAAGATCACGACCGTCACGTCGAGATCTTCCCGCGCCATCGTCCAGAGCGCCTGCAGCGTGTACATTGCGCTGCCGTCGGCCTGCAGGCTGATGACTTTTCGTTCTGGGCAGGCGATTGCCGCGCCCGCGGCCATTGGCAGGCCAATGCCGATGGCGCCGCCCGTAAGCTGCAAATAATCATGCGGCGGCGCTGCGCCGATGAATTTGAACAATTGGCGCCCCGAGGAGATCGATTCGTCGTTGACGATCGCGTTCTCCGGCATGAGCGCGGCCAATGCGATCGCGACCGCGTCCGGCGTCAGCGCGCCGGTTGGAAGCGGCGGGCGCACGAGCGCCGCAACATCCGCGCGCACAGCTACCGGCACGCGAAGCTCATCTGCAAGCGCCTCGAGCGCATCGAGGAGATCGTCGCCAGCTTCGGCCAGACGCGAAATGTCGCAACCCGGCGGCGTCATTACGCTTGGCTTGCCAGGATAGGCGAAAAAGCCGACGGGCGCCTTGGCGCCGACGAGGATCATCTGCTCAAACGGCGCAAGCAACGCGACCGCCTGATCGACGGGATAAGGCACGCGTTCGATCGGTGTACGGCCCGCGCCGCGCTCCATCCGCCCATTCGATTGCTGGGCGAGCAGCGCAACGCCGAAGGCCTTGGCGATTCGCCCGGCGACCGCCAGCGCACCGGCGCGCAACGCGACGCCCGAAAGAAGCAGAACCGTCTTCTTGCCATCACGAATGCGACGCGCGGCGTCGCGCACACTGTCTCGATCGACTTTCCGGCGCGCCGCTGGCGGCGCTACGTTCGAGAGCTGCGCGCGCGTCTCGCCCCAGGCGGCGTCGGCCGGCAGAATGAGCGTTGCGATTCGTCCTGGCGCGGTATTCGCCGCAGCTATCGCTTCGGCCGCGAGCGCCGAAACCTCGTCAGCGCTGCGGGCTGCGTTGACCCAATGCGACATCGGCCGCGCGAGCGCCGCAATATCGCTCGTCAACGGCGCATCGTACTCCAGATGGTACGTTGCATGATCCCCGACGACATTGATCATCGGCGAATTGGCGCGCTTTGCGTTGTGTACGTTCGCAAGGCCGTTGGTGAGGCCGGGCCCAAGATGGAACAACGTCGCTGCAGGTTTGTCGGCCATCCGCGCATAACCGTCGGCCGCGCCGGAAACCACGCCTTCGAACATGCCGAGCACACACCGCATCTGCGGTTTCCGATCGAGCGCCGCGACGAAATGCATCTCCGACGTTCCGGGATTGGCGAAGCAGACGTCGACGCCGCCGGCTAACAATGTGTCACAAAGAGCGTCGGCCCCGTTCATTTCTTCCTCCACGATCTTCCCGACCAGCGCCGCCGCGGGCTAAATCCGAGCCCATATTAGGAAACGAAACGGTCAGAGTCTCAAGATCTATCCCTTCCACGCGACGGAACGAAGCGCGCCTATTTTAAGGTTAAACGCCGATATCCGCCGCCCGCGCAATTTTTCGAACTACTGTCTGCCGAGGCAAGATGCGGCTGCTCCGTCCATTGCAGCCAAAGTCGATGTTTTGCCTGGATCGAGGCCGACATGAAGCGCGAAACTATGGCGATCCACGCCGGTTACGAGTCGGAACCGACGACAAAAGCGGTCGCGGTGCCGATCTACCAGACAGCTGCTTACGAATTCGAGAGCGCCGACCATGGCGCAGCTCTGTTCAACCTCGAAACTCCCGGCTTTCGCTACAGCCGCATCTCCAATCCCACTGTCGCCGTTCTCGAACGCCGGGTCGCTGCGCTCGAAGGCGGCGTCGACGCGCTTTGCGTCGCTTCAGGGCAGGCGGCGCTAAATTATGCTGCCTTGAACGTCGCCGGTATGGGGCAGAATATCGTCTCGGTTCCGCAACTTTACGGCACAACCTACACGTTGTTCGCGCACATTCTGCCTGGTCAGGGAATAGAAGTCCGCTTCGCCGAATCCGATTCGCCGCAGGAGATTGAAAGAATAATTGACGAAAACACGCGCGCCGTATTTTGCGAGAGCATCGGCAATCCAGCCGGAAATATCTGCGATATCGAGGCGATAGCCGCAGTTGCGCATCGGCGCGGCGTTCCACTTATCGTCGACAATACCGTGGCAAGTCCAATTCTCCTGCGGCCGATGGAATATGGCGCCGATATCGTCGTACATTCCCTGACCAAATTTATGGGCGGTCACGGAACGACGCTCGGGGGTGCGGTCGTAGACAGCGGAAAATTCCCGTGGCGCGATCATGCAGACAAATTTCCGACCTTCTGCACGCCCGATGCCTCCTACCACGGTCTCGTCTATGTCGATCATTTCGGCGACGCGGCCTTCATCGCGCGATGCCGCGCAGTGCAGCAGCGCAACACCGGCGCGGTGCTGTCCCCGCTCAGCGCATTTCTCCTTCTCCAAGGAATTGAAACCGTCGCGCTCCGCGTCGAGCGCCACGTCGAAAACGCAAGGACGGTTGCGAAGTTCTTGCGCGCGCATCCCAATGTCGAATCCGTCAATTACGCCGGATTTGCAGACAATCCCTATCACGCGCTTGCAAAGAAGTATCTCGGCGGGGCAGGCTCTTCCCTCCTGACCTTCGAGGTGCGTGGCGGATTCGAGGCGGCCAAGCATTTTTACGACCGACTTGCCCTCATCAAGCGTCTGGTCAACATGGGAGACGCAAAATCCCTTGCCTGCCACCCTGCTTCGACGACCCATCGCCAGATGCCGATCGAACAGCAAGTCAAAGCCGGCATTACGCCAGGCATGATCCGCATCAGCGTTGGCGTCGAGCATATCGAGGACATCGTCGGCGATCTCGATCAAGCGCTCGCCGCAGCGTCTGCCATCATTTCGCACGCCGCAGAATAGCAGCCACATGCCTGCATTCGTCGAGAAACGCATCTCCGAATCGCTCGATGTAGCGGTTGATCGTCGAGCGCATGAGGTATCGCGTCCCATTGAAATCGGCGTTGTCAACAATATGCCGGACGCCGCGTTGCAGTCGACCGAGCGTCAGATCCTCTCCTTGTTGAATGCCGCGAGCGCGCAAAAACGAATCCGTATCCGTTTTTGGTCATTGCCCGGCATGGCGCGCACGGAATTCGGAGACGAGCACATCCTCAGGCAATACATGCCTTTCGAATCGCTTTGGTCCTCTTCGATCGACGCGCTGATCGTCACCGGTAGCGAGCCGCGCGAATCAAATTT
>JAGWTW010000016.1 GCA_028868735.1 Hyphomicrobiales bacterium
GACGGCGATGAAACGACTGCTCGCATTTCTGATTGCAGGTTGGGCGGCGATGGCCGCAACGGCTAAAGCGGCCGACGCGCTCGTCGGCCGCGTGGAGGTGCGGCCGATTGCATCGCAGACGCTGAGCGACGCTCAGTTCTTGCGCGGCGAGGAGGGCAAGCCGGTCACTGTAGCCGGCGAATTGCGCATTCCGGACGCGCCTGGACGACTGCCGGCGGTGGTGCTGATTCATGGCTCGGGCGGGCCTGGCGCGAACATTCCCATGTGGGAGTCCGAATTCAACCACATGGGCATTGCGACTTTCGCGCTCGATGGATTCACGGGGCGCGGCATCGTGCAGACGAGCACGGATCAGGCGCAGCTCGGCCGGCTCAATCTCATTCTGGACGCCTACGGCGCGTTGGCGCAGCTTGCGAAACATCCGCGCATCGACCCGAACCGCATCGTTCTCATGGGTTTCTCCCGCGGCGGACAGGCGACCCTGTATGCAAGCCTCACGCGCTTCAACAAACTCTGGAACAAGTCCGGCGCAGCGTTCGCAGCCTACATTCCGTTCTATCCGGACTGCATGACGCACTACATCGACGACGACAAGACGGCCGCGCCAATCCGCATGTTCCATGGCCAACCGGACGATTACAATCCGGCCGCGCCCTGCACGGAGTTCATGGGTCGGTTGAAAGCAGCCGGCGCTGACGTGACGCAGACGATATATCCCGACGCTGCGCATGGTTTCGATGCGCCCAACAGCGACGCGCCGGTTCAAGCCGCAAAATCGCAGACTGTACGCGCATGCCGCATTCGCGAGGAAACGCCCGGCGTTCTGATCGACACTGCGACGGGACAGCCGTTCGCCTATACGGACGCCTGCGTGCAGCTCGGCCCGCATGTCGGCGGCAACGCAAAGGCCCGCGCGCAATCAATCGAAGCGGTCGAGGCGTTCGTCAGCGCCTTGTTCGAGAAAAAATGACACGCGTCGCTTTCACGCGGCGACGCCGGTGTTTCTCTGCGCGGGATGGGACGCCGGCGCCGTCGCCGCCATAATGGACGCGTTGCGGCGAAGGTAAGCGAAGAGCGCCCAGACGCCGGCGACGCAAACGGCGACGCCGAGCAAGGCGAGCAAGGCGGAGGCGCGCCCGTCGAAAGGCGCGTGAGCGTAGATCTTGCCCGCGGCGCGGCCAGCCATGCGAATGTTGTCGAACATTTGCGCGAATTCAGCGGTTACGAGGAAAGCTGCGGCGTAGAACATCGCAAAATTTCGCTTTGCGACGGACACGAGCTTTTCGCTGACGCGCGTCAGCCCGACGGACGGCGCGAGCCATGCGGCGAAAGCGCCGATGAGAGCGCCGACGATCACATCGGACGGGTAGTGGATGCCGAGATAGACGCGCGGCAGACAGACAAAGATCGCGCTGTAGGCGATGAAAGCGTAAGAGGCCGGGCGTGAAACGCGCATCAGGGCGAAGGCGAGCGCCATGACGAATGCGGCATGGTCGCTCGGCATCGAGCTCCAGTTTTCGAAACTGCCGGGAAGCGCATCGACGTTGATGTGAAAGCCGGACGCCGCATCGAAAATCGGACGCATGCGCATTGGAAAGAGATTGGCGATCAGCCGCGCGATGAAAACGGCGAGGACGCCGGCGGACACGCCGTCGACGAGGAATGCGCGGGTGCGCGGCCTTCGCGCACAATCCGGATCGAACCAAAAGTACCAGTATGCTGCGAGAAGGATCATGCCCTTGGCGAGCGTGCTGCTGGTCACGAAATTTATTGTATGGTCGATCGCCCAGACGCCGGAGAGGCTGTTGAGGGCGTGCAGGATGTCGAGATCGACCTGCTTCAAATATGCAAGCATGGCGTTCACCGGCCGCGGCGCGGAATTCGCCGCACGGTGAGCCTAGAGCCCAGAAACGGCGATCCGGCAAAATATTTCGCTCAAATTTTAAGTGTCGCGAGGCGCGGGCTAGACCGGCCGAAGCGGCGCGCCCGGATCCGTGCCGGGCAGGCGCTCGATCGCGTCGCCGGACGCGACATCGCCGTCGGCGATCACGATTCCCATCACGCCGGCCTTTCGAACAAGGGCGCCGTCCGGCGCGCGGTCGAGGCAGGCGTTCATCAATCCCGACCGAAATCGGTCGATCTGGATGCAGGGATTGCGCAACCCGGTAATCTCGACGAGCGCCGTTGCGCCGATGCGCAGGCGCGCACCGGTCCGAAGATCGAGCAGGTCGATGTCGCGCGTGAGTATGTTTTCGCCGAGCTCGCCGGGGCCTATCGGCCCGAACCGGGCTTGCAGTTCGTCCAGCAACTCGGCGTGGATGAGATGAACCTGCCGCAGGTTCGGCTGGTCTGGGTCCCTTGCGACCCGCGATCGGTGCTTGACGGTGCGGCCGAAATGCCCATCGCCCTCGACGCCATGGCCTGCAACGAGGCGGATCGACAGGGCGGGCGTCTTCGAGAAATGGTGACCGCGCCGGCGCGAAACGCCGGCGACGCGCGCGCTCATGCCCCTACTGGAACTTCAACAGGTTGGTCAGCATGTTCTGAACAAAGCCGACGTCTCCGCCTGCGGTCGGCGTGGTGCGGCTCACGTAGTCGAATACCTTGCCGTCCTGGAGACCATAATTGGCGATCCGGTCGAGCTTGCCGCCGCGGAAATAGACCGCGAGCACACGTTGATCGGTCACGGTCGCATCCATGAACGCCAGCCGGCGGTTGACGGTCTGGCTGATATAGTACCAGGCGTCGCCGCCGACGGTCGACGTGGTCGAAGGCGTGCCGAGCAGCGAAAGCGCCTTTTCCTTCGGCGTTCCGGGCTTGAGCTCCGCCAATATTCTGTCGTCGGGCTGGTAGCCGCGCTGGACGGTGCCGTCATAACTGAAGCCGTGCCCCAAATTCAGTGTCGAGCCTGGCTGGCAACCCGCCAAGACCGCCCCCAGCGTCAGAGCGAGCGCCACAGGCGCGAGATTGCCGCAGCGCCGCATCACCCCCGATATCATCATCAGCTCCGCCGCTCTCCGGTCGCGCGAACCCCTGAATTTCGGGCTTGCATCCGCGACCGGCGATGCCTAACCCCCGGAACGGCCAATTGCAAGCCGCCGAAACCGTTGCATTCCGCCCGCGCTTTGGGACCGAAAGCCATGATCTTCAAACTCTTCGCCCGTCGAACCGACACTGACGCCGTCGAGCGTCTCTATGGGCAGATCATGGCGGCCGCGCGGCGGCCGGAGCTTTTTCTTGGGCGTTACGGCGCGCCGGATACGCTCGACGGCCGTTTCGACCTGCTGGTCGTGCATCTCTTTCCCGTCGTGCGGCGGCTGGCGGCCTTGCCGCCCCCGGCGCCCGCATTCGCGCAGGCGCTGTCCGATCACGTGTTTCTGGGGTTCGACCGCGCATTGCGGGAGATGGGCGTCGGCGATCTGGCGGTGCCCAAACGCATGAAGAAGCTCGCCGCCGATTATAACGGTCGACGGCAGGCCTACGAGAGCGCCCTGCAGGCGGGCGGCGAGGACGAACTCGCCGCCGCGGTGGCCCGCAATGTCCTCGGGTCGGCGGACGCCGGGCGCGGGCGCGCGCTGGCGCGCTACATGCTGGCTGTCGTTCGGGCGCTGGAGGGGAGTCAGTTCGGCGATTTCGAGGCTGGCCGCATAATCTTTCCCGACCCGACGACGATAGCGTGAGGCGGCCATGACCGACAGCACCGAGGATAGACTCTGGTCGTCCCCGCTCGCCGTGACCGACGTGCCGGCGCACGGGTTGGACGTAACCCTCGTCGCGGACGCGGACGTGCGGCGTCGGCTCGCGGCCGCCAACGGTCTCGTCGCGCTCGCCTCGCTGAAGGCCGTT
Organism: Hyphomicrobiales bacterium; assembly: GCA_028868735.1. Lineage (GTDB taxonomy): Bacteria > Pseudomonadota > Alphaproteobacteria > Rhizobiales > Beijerinckiaceae > JAJXWB01. Next base: position 3,847 of record JAGWTW010000016.1, read on the forward strand.
TTGCACGTGGCGCGCCGCGGGCGTGAGGGACTGCGCGCGACCGGGCGGGTGAAGGCGCGCGCGACGCAGACCTGCGTCGTTACTCTCGAGCCGTTCGAAGCGGAAATCGACGAGCCGGTCGACGTCGAGTTCGAACCCGAGCGCGCCGCGCCGAAGTCCGGGCGCGAAGCGGCGCGCGGCCCGGCGGCGGCAGAGGAGAGCGAAGGGATGGACGATCTGGATGCGCCCGACCCGATCGTCGACGGCCGGATCGATCTCGGGGCGCTCGCCGCCGAGTTTCTGGCGCTCGGCCTCGATCCGTATCCCCGCAAGCCGGGCGCCGCCTTCGAACCGAAAGAAATCGACGCCGACAAAGCCTCGCCTTTTGCAGGCCTTGCCGCGCTGCGCGGTAAAACAGGGGACAGGGATTAGCGACGCGCCAAAACGCCCTTGCCATGCCGGCGTGAGCGGCTATGGTCCGCCGCCCGCTGCCATCGCACGGCGCACGGAGTTTCGGCCGAAATGACCAACAGCGTACGGATCGCGCTCGACGCCATGGGCGGCGATTTCGGTCCTTCGGTCGTTGTGCCAGGCGCGGCCCGCGCCAGAGACCGGCGTCCCGATACGGCATATCTGTTCTTCGGCGACGAGAAGCAGATCAGGCCGCTGCTCGACCAGCATCCCAAGCTCGCAGCCGTTTCCGAAGTGCGGCACACGGACGTCGTCGTGAAGAACGACGACAAGCCGAGCCAGGCGCTGCGCGCCGGACGTCGCGGCTCTTCCATGTGGCTGGCTGTCGAAGCGGTTAAGAAGGGCGAGGCGGACGCTGCCGTTTCGGCGGGCAATACCGGCGCGCTGATGGCGATGTCGAAAATCTGCCTGCACATGCTGCCCGGCATCGAGCGGCCTGCGTTGACTGCGATCTGGCCGACGGTTCGCGGCGAGTCGATCGTGCTCGACGTCGGCGCGACGATCGGCGCCGACGCGGAACATCTGGTAGATCTTGCGATCATGGGGTCGGCCATGGCGCGCATCTTTTTCGACATCGACCGACCTACCGTCGGACTTCTGAACGTCGGCACCGAGGAAGTGAAGGGCCTGGAAGAGATCAAGGCCGCCTCGCGCCGACTGAGGGAAGCCAATCTTCCCACGCTCGATTACCGGGGCTTCGTCGAGGGCGATGATCTCGGCAAGGGCACGGTCGATGTCGTCGTCACCGAGGGCTTTACCGGCAACATTGCGCTCAAGACCGCCGAAGGCACTGCGCGGCAAATCGGGCAGTACATGCGCGACGCGCTGCGTTCGTCGTTCATGTCGAAACTCGGCGCGGCGCTGGCGAGCGGCGCTTTCAAGACGTTGCGCGAGAAGATCGATCCGCGGCGGGCCAACGGCGGTCTTTTCCTCGGACTCGACGGCGTCATCATCAAAAGTCACGGCGGCATGGATTCCGTCGGCTTCGCGGGCGCAGTCGAAATCGGCTACGAGATGGTCCGCCACGGTCTGCTCGAGAAGATCCGTGAAACGATCATGCTCTCGAGCGAGGAAACCGCCCCGCCTGCGGCTGGCGGCGCGGGCAATATCTGACGGCGAATGCGAATGAGCTCCACCGACAACAACAATAACAATCTGAGGTCCGTCGTTCTGGGAGTCGGCTCCTATCTGCCAGAGAAGATTCTGACGAACGCCGATCTGGAAAAGATGGTCGACACGACCTCCGACTGGATTGTGCAACGTACGGGCATTCAGCAGCGCCATATCGCCGCCGACGGCGAGACGACGTCGATGCTGGGGATCAAGGCGGCGCAGAAAGCGCTGGCGAGCGCGGGCGTCGATGCGGACTCGATCGACCTCGTGATCTGTGCGACGTCGACGCCGGATTACACCTTCCCGGCGGCAGCGACGCAGATCCAGGCCGGCCTCGGGATCACGAAAGGCGTCGCATTCGATCTTCAGGCCGTCTGTTCGGGCTTCGTCTTCGGCGTGACGACGGCCGACAAGTTCCTGCGCTCCGGGTCGCACAAGCGGGCGCTCGTGATCGGCGCCGAAACGTTTTCACGCTTGCTCGACTGGGAAGACCGCACCACATGCGTGCTGTTCGGCGACGGCGCAGGCGCGATCGTTCTGGAGGCGCAAGAACGGGGAGGGGACGGGCGCGGCGTCTTGTCGACGCATCTGCGGTCGGACGGCAGGCATCGCGAGAAACTCTACGTCGACGGCGGCCCATCCAGCACGAAAACCGTTGGACACCTGCGAATGCTGGGCAAGGACGTGTTTCGGCACGCCGTCGGCCAGGTCGGCGACGTCATGCTCGATTCGTTCAGGGAAGCCGGCGTCGACGCCGAGCGCCTCGACTGGTTCGTGCCGCACCAGGCCAACGCCCGCATCATCGACGCCTCGGCGGAGAAGCTCGGGATCGCGGCGGAAAAGGTCGTCAAAACCGTGCAGCTGCACGGCAACACGTCGGCCGCCTCGATACCGCTCGCGCTCGACGTGGCGGTTCGCGACGGGCGCATCAAGAAGGGCGATCTCGTCATGATCGAAGCGGTGGGCGGCGGCTTCACCTGGGGCGCTGCCGTCATCCGCTGGTGATCGTCCCTTCAAAGCGTTGGAAATCATAAGAAATTTCGTGCGCGCGAAAGCGCTGGCGGCGGCGGTTGATTTTATCCGAAAGTACTGCCTAATAAGTCCTTCCGTCAGCGCGTCGTAAGAATCCGCGTTGTGACAACGATTTTCATAGTTCCGCGTTCTTTGAACGCAACGTTTTACAGGCTTCAGCGTTGTCGTCAGCCGCAAGCGGCGCTTTTATTCGAGAAATTGCATGCAAAGTCTCCGTCAAAACGACGCCCCGAATATCTCACAACGCACGGTCACGCGGGCCGATCTGGCTGATGCAGTTTTCCGAAAGGTGGGCCTGTCGCGCTCCGAATGCGCCGATATGGTCGAGGCCGTACTGGCCGAGATTTCAGCCGCAATCGCGAACGGAGAATCGGTCAGGCTTTCCTCGTTCGGGTCGTTTCTCGTCCGCTCGAAAGGCCAGCGACTCGGACGCAATCCGAAGACCGGCGTCGAGGTGCCGATCGATCCGAGGCGGGTCATCGTCTTCAAGGCCTCGAATGTGATGAAGGCGCACGTCAATGGCGGACCGCCGGACGGCGCAGCCGACGATTGAGGCGACTGCGCCGGGGCAAAACCCGCGCTAGAATGGGTTCGCGCCGAATCGGTCGGCTTGAATCGAAGCCATGGAAAAGAGCCCCGACGCTTTCCGTACGATCAGCGAGGTCGCGGACGATCTCGATCTGCCGCAGCACGTGCTGCGATTCTGGGAAACGCGCTTCTCGCAGATCAAGCCGATGAAACGAACGGGCGGACGGCGGTACTATCGTCCCGCGGATATCGAACTGGTTCGAGCGATCAAGGGTCTGCTGTACGGGCAGGGCTATACCATCAAGGGCGTGCAAAAGCTGTTCAAGGAGAACGGCGTGCGCGCCGTCGTCGCAGCGGCGCAGGGCGGACTTCCGCTCGGGCCCACGCAGACCGCGCTTGCGCTCGATGCGGACGCGGCTGAAGCGCCGGGCGTCGTTTCCGCGGAGCCGTCCGACAATCTCGACGATCCGACGGGCGTCCCGCAACAGCAATTCCCTGGCGCGACAGCCGCCGCGCTCGCGGCGCTGGCCGACGAGCTCGCGGAGTGCGCGCGAATCCTTCGCGCTGTCGAGATGGGCTGAGATCGCGGTCAGGGATGCGCTTTTGCGCGTTGCGCGGCGCGAGGGCCTTCTCTATAAGCGGCGCAGTCGGAGTGTAGCGCAGCCCGGTTAGCGCACTAGTCTGGGGGACTAGGGGTCGTGGGTTCGAATCCCGCCACTCCGACCATTAAATCCAAACGCATCAGGCGGTTGGCGTCAGCTTCAAACCGGAAGCCAGCGGGCTCGCGGACACGGCGTGGCCAAAGGTCACGGTATCCGGGTGGATCTGCAGGCCGAGCGCCACTCCCTCGAAATCCACCACATAATCGCCGCAGGGGAGCACACGCCGGATGAGGCCGACCGACCCGCGCGGAACATATTCTCCACGCCGGACAAAGGACGAGTTCGCGAACACTGCCACACCTCGAAGCCTCTGGTTTCGAAGGCTGGCCTGTCGATCACGAAAAAATTGAAGCATGTGGGGGCTCCGGGGACGCATCGTTAACGCCCTAGCGCCCGCGAAGTTCCTTCGGATACCCCGCAATGAACCTGTGCCGGCCCCAAAAACGAAACGACCGACCCGTACATCCGGGGCCGGCCGCTCCCATCGGGCGCACGAAGCGCTCCGAATCAGCTACAGTAGAATCCGGGTTTTCAGATCCGTCAAGAGTCAAGCCTGCGCAGGAACCCGATACCGGACAAATCGTTGTAGCCGAGGCGTGGGCGCGGCGTGCTACAATGGTTGCGTGAAGAACGATCCCTTTTCCCAGTGGGGCGACATGGTCAAAGCGGCGATGCGGCTCGGTTTCGACATGACGATGCTGGCGATCGAGTCCCAGCAGGTGATCGCGCTTCGCCTGGCGCAGCTCGCGATGGGCGGCCCGGCAGCCTCGCGCGAGGCCCGGCGCATGGTGTCGGAGAAGGCCGCGGCTGCTGTCGAGACTGGAATCCACCTGGCCGCTGGCGGCGGGCCGCACAAGGTAGTCGGCAATTACCGCAAGAAGGTGCGCGCGAATCGCGACCGTCTCGTGTCGAACATGCTTTCGCGCAAATAGCGCGTGCTCGAGCTGGTCAACGGCCCGGCGCGTCTTCGGATCGCGCGGCGGGGCGCCGAGCCAGTCGCCTGGTCGATCGGAGAGACGCCGTTGCTGTGGGCGTCCGACGCCGCCGTCTGGCCGCAGGTCGCCCCGATCCTCTTTCCGGTGGTCGGATGGACGCGTAACGGCGAGATTCGTCATCGCGGCGTTTCCTATCCTATGGGCGTCCATGGCTTCGCCGCCTCCCAGATGTTCGAGCCTTTGGAGACCGGGTCCGCCTTCGCGCGGTTCGCCTTGCGCGCAAACGATGAAACCCGCGCGCAATATCCGTTCGAATTCCGGCTGGAGGCAGTCTATCGGCTCGAGCGGGATGCTTTGGTCTGGGCCCTGGAGGCGACGAATCTCGGCCGGGAGCCGATGCCGTACGCGCTGGGCGTCCATCCGGGCTTCCGCCGGCCGCTGGCCGGGTCGACCGAGCCGCACGTGTTCGCCTTCGACGAACCGGAGCGCGCGGCGGTTCCGGTTATCGCGCCCGGCGGATTGTTCTCGGACGCAATGCGGCCGATTGCGCTCGAAAGCGCGGAGCGCGCACTGTCGCGAATGCCGCTGCAAGGCGAAAACGATACTGGCGCCGCGCGCGGCCGCAGGCTGGCGCTGACGGACGACCTCCTCGCGCAGGAGGCGCTTTGTTTTCTCGGTCTGCAGAGCGCCGGCGCGACCTTGGACAATGGAGCCGGCGCGCAGATTCGGATCGAGCTCGAAAATTACCCGCATCTGGCGCTGTGGGCGCGGCCTCCTGCGCCTTTTCTGTGCATCGAGGCATGGACCGGACACGGAGATCCCGTCGGCTTTGCGGGCGAGGTCTCAGAAAAACCCTCGATGCGGCTCCTGGCGCCGGGCGAGACCGGCCGGCACGTCGCGCGATTTGCGGTGAAGACGCCCGGAGGTCGAGCCGGCGCGCTTGGCGCCGCCGCCCGCGTCTGACAGAAGGGCGCGGGCAGCGATGAAGGGCGCGAGATGACGAGCACGGCCGATTTTCTGAAACCCTCGGGCAGGGGCGCGCTCGTCATCGACGGCAAGATCGCGGCGGCCGGCGTCATCGAGGAAAATCGCAGGAATACGCAGGCGCTGATCGCGCGCGGCGTGAAGCCGGGACTGGCGGTCGTGCTCGTCGGGGACGATCCGGCGAGCGGCGTCTATGTTCGCTCGAAGAGCCGGATGGCCGAGCAACTCGGCTTCCATTCGGTTCAGCACAATCTTCCCGCCGATGTCGCGCAGGCCGATCTCAACGCGCTGATCGGCCGTCTCAACGCCGATCCGGCGATCCACGGAATTCTCGTGCAATTGCCCCTGCCGAAGGGGCTGGACACGGCCGACGCGCTCGAGCGGATCGATCCGCGCAAGGACGTCGACGGCATACATCCGGTCAACGCCGGGCTTCTGGCGACGGGCGCGGCCGATCGAGCGCTCGTGCCCTGCACGCCCTTCGGGTCGATGCGGCTGATCGAAGCCACATGTGCGGCGCTCGGACGCAAGGTCGAGGGAGCCGAGGCGATCGTCATCGGCCGCTCGAATCTGATGGGCAAGCCGATGGCGCAACTGCTGCTGGCCGCCAATGCGACGGTCACGATGGCGCATTCGCGCACGCGGGATCTCGCGGGCGTCGTGCGCCGCGCGGAAATCGTTGTGGCGGCGGTCGGTCAGCCCGAGATGGTGCGCGGCGACTGGATTCGCGAAGGGGCGATCGTGATCGACGTGGGCATCAATCGCGTGCCGACGGCAGACGGCAAATACCGCCTCACGGGCGACGTCGCCTTCGAGGAAGCGGTCGCGCGCGCCGCGGCTGTCACGCCGGCGCCGGGCGGAGTCGGGCAGATGACAGTGCCGCTATTGATGGCCAACACGATCGAGGCGGCGCGGCGCGCGGCCGCCTGAGGATTTACGGGCGCGACGCGTCTGGTAATGTGCCCACCGTCGGTTGCGCCCGGACCAACAGGGATGCCTGCTGGATGCAAAGTCTCACGCGTCTGCCCTTCTTCAAGGACGTGGACATCGATTACGAGAAGTTCGACCGGCGCGTGGCCTGGAGGCGGTGCGACGACGGGGAGACGCTCGTCGATTTCGACGACAAGTCGACAGACGTCTATTTCATCGTGTCCGGCGAGGTCCGGGTGCTGTTGCGCACGCCATCGGGCAAGGAAGTCATTCTCGCAGATCTGAAATCCGGCGAATTCTTCGGCGAACTGGCGGCGATCGACGACATTCCGCGCTCGGCCAACGTGACCGCGCTCACCCGCGCCGATCTCTGCATAATGCCGGCGGTCGTTTTCCGTGAAATCCTGTTCTCCTGCCAAACGGCGTGCGACCGCGTGCTGCGCATGCTCGCTCACCGCGTGCGCGACCTCAACACGCGCCTCGCGGAAATGTCGATCTTCGATTTGCGGCACCGGCTGTATTCCGAACTGTTGCGCATGTCGCATCCGCGGCCCGGCCATGAAGGCATGCGCGTCGTCTCGCCGCCGCCGTTCCATCACGTACTGGCCGCGCGGATCGGCTGTCGGCGCGAGCAGGTGACGCGCGAGCTTTCCTCGCTCGTGCATGAAGGGGTCGTCGAGAAGACGCGCGGCGCGCTGGTGCTCGCAAAGCCGCATGTGCTCGAATCGCGGCTGGCGCTGGCGCTGGCCGAGGGCGACTGATTGTCCGCCAGTACGCCTATCCTGCGTTTCGACGGGGTTTCCAAGAATTTCGCGGACATCGTCGCGGTCGACAATGTCTCGATCGACGTTGCGCCCGGCGAATTTTTCGCGCTGCTCGGTCCTTCGGGCTGCGGCAAGACGACGTTGATGCGTATTGCGGCGGGGTTCGAACGGCCCGATCGGGGCCGCGTTCTCATCGGCGGCGTCGACGTGACGGAGCTTCCGCCGCACCGTCGTCCTGTCAACATGATGTTTCAGTCGTACGCGCTGTTTCCGCACATGAGCGTGTTCGACAATATCGCCTTCGGCCTGAAGCGCGACGGCGTTGCGCGCACCCAGATCGCAGAACGCGTCGCCGAAATGGTGCGGCTCGCGCAATTGCAGGGGCTGGAAAAACGCAAGCCGGATCAGCTGTCCGGTGGACAGCGTCAGCGCGCCGCGCTTGCGCGCGCGCTCGCGCGGCGGCCGAAGCTGTTGCTGCTCGACGAACCGCTCGGCGCGCTCGATCGCAAGCTGCGTGAAGAGACGCAATTCGAACTGATGGATATTCAGAAGAAACTCGGCACGGCCTTCGTCGTTGTCACCCACGATCAGGACGAAGCAATGTCCATGGCGGACCGCATCGCCTTGATGCGCGCCGGCAGGATCGAGCAGATCGGCGCGCCGCCGCAGATTTACGAGCGGCCAACGTCGCGTTTCGCGGCGGAGTTTATCGGCGAGATCAACCTGTTCGAAGTCCGCTCGGCCTCGTATGCGAATGGTCGCGCGCACATCGAAACGCCGGAAGGCGCAATCGAGGCCGCCTGCGAAAATGTAGACCGGATCGGCGCGCCCGCGATTGTCGCCGTGCGGCCGGAGCGTCTGCGTTTTGCGGCGGATGACGGCGGCGTCAATCGCCTGGCCGCCGTCGTTCACGACATCGCCTATCGCGGCGACCGTCGGATCTTTCGCGTGCGGTTATCAAGCGGCAAGCTTGCGCGACTGTCGGCGTCCGCGGCCGAAGCGACGCCTGCGCCCGGCGCCGAAATCGTCGTGACGTTCGATCCCGACGCCTGCGTGCTGCTCGATGCCTAGGCGGCCGCTCGCGCGCGGCGCACGCGCCGTCCTCAGCGCGCCCTACCTGTGGCTCGCGTTCTTCTTCATCGCGCCGCTCGCGCTGGTGGCGAAAATATCCTTGTCGAAATCGGTCGTCGCGCAGCCGCCCTATGCGCCGACGTTCGATCTGTACGCCGGCTTCGGCGCGCTGATCGAAGCAGCGCGGACGCTGTCGTTCGACGCCTATCGCGGGCTCGTCGCCGATCCGCTCTATTTCGAATCCTATCTGACGTCGCTCGGGGTCGCTGCGCTTTCCACCGCGATCGCAATTCTCGTGGCCTATCCCCTGGCGCTCGCTATCGTGCGCAGCGACCGGCGCTGGCGCGGCTTCCTGATCGGACTTGCGGTCGCGCCGTTCTGGACGAGCTTTCTCATTCGCGTATACGCCTGGATCGCGATCCTGAAGGAAGAGGGGTTGCTCAATCATGCGCTGATGACGCTGGGACTCATTCGCGAACCGCTCGAAATCTTTGCGACGACGATGGCGGTCGTGATCGGAATCGTCTATTCCTACCTTCCCTTCGTCGTACTTCCGATCTACAACGCGCTCGAAAAGCAGGATGTCGCGCTGCGCGAAGCCGCGGCCGATCTCGGCGCCGGGCCGTTGCGCACATTCTTCTCCGTCACCTTGCCGCTCTCCGCATCCGGCGTCGTTGCAGGCGCGCTGCTGATGTTCATCCCCGCAGTCGGCGAATTCGTCATTCCCGATCTGCTCGGTGGCTCCGACACGATGATGATCGGCCGCGTGATGTGGAACGACTTCTTCGAAAACCGGGATTGGCCGGCGGCGTCGGCGGGCGCTATCGTACTGCTGGCGATACTCGTTGTTCCTATCGTTTGGTTCGAACGGCGACAGACGCGAGGAGGCGCAGTATGAGCGCCTGGCGCGTCCCACGGCTCGCGACGCTGCTCGTCGGCTTCGCCTTTCTGTATGCGCCGATCGTTCTGCTGGTCGTCTACAGTTTCAACGCCTCGCGGCTCGCGACAGTGTGGACGGGTTTTTCGACGCATTGGTACGCGGCGTTGCTCGCGGACGAACAAATGCGCGGATCCGCCCTCATCAGCCTCGAAGTCGCGGCGCTGTCGGCCGCCATTGCGACGGTTCTCGGCGCGCTCGCTGCGCTCGCGCTCGAACGGTTCGGCGGCTTTCGGACGCGCAGCGTCTTCGTCGCGGCGATCTATGCGCCGCTCGTCATGCCCGAGGTTATTCTCGGTCTGTCGCTTCTGCTTTTGTTCGTCGCGATCGGCGCGCCGCGCGGATTCTGGACGATCGTCGCTGGCCACGCGACGTTCAGCATGTGCTTTGCCGCCGTCGTCATTCGCGCGCGTCTCGCCGGCGCCGACCGGTCGCTCGAGGAGGCGGCGATGGATCTCGGCGCAGGCCCGGTCGCGACCTTCATGCGCATCACGCTGCCGCTCGCCATGCCGGCCGTCATCAGCGCCTACATGCTCGCCTTCATCCTGTCGATGGACGATCTCGTGATCGCGAGTTTCACCTCGGGGCCGGGGGCGACCACGCTGCCGATGCGGATCTACAGCGCGGTGCGCCTTGGCGTCTCGCCGGAGATCAACGCCATTTCGAGCCTGCTGCTCGGCGCGGTCGGCGTCGCGCTTCTCATCGGCGCAGTCGCGCAGGCGCGACGAACAAATGCGGCCTGACGATCACTTCGCGATCGTCTTTTTCGTCAGGTCGTCGGCGAGAATGATTTCGCCCTGGAAGTGCGGCCGCATCAAATTCAGCCATTCGTCCTCTTGTCCCGGCATCAGCGGCGGCACGAAATGCGTCGCAACGAGGGTTTTCGCGCCTGCGCGTGCTGCGACTTTGGCGGCCTGCTCGGGCGTGCAGTGATAATCGAGAATGTCCTGCAGACGTTGGGAGGGAATGCGCCTGACGACATCGTCGCGGACGATCGCCTGTACGTAGACGTCGGCGCCGGCGCAGAGCGCGTCGAGGCCGGGGCAGGGGATCGTGTCGCCGGCCATGGCTGCGACCGCGCCGTCGCGCTCGATGCGGTAGCCGAGGCTGGGGGTCGCCGGCGCGTGGTCGGTCGCGAAGGCGGCGATCTCGCAGCCTTCGACTGAGAAGCGCGCTCCCGGCGCAAGCTCCACGATCTCGAGGTCGGGCGGCGCGTTCAGATCGTCGTGATGGGCGATCCGATAGGAGATGTCGGGCGCGAGCATCGCCATCATGGCGTCGATCACGGCGCGCAGGCCCGGCGGCCCGTAGATGCGCAGGCGCTTCGGCCCGGGATTCATGATCCAGTGCGTGGTCACGACATCGTTGAGGTCGCTGATGTGGTCCGAATGCATGTGCGTGATAAGGATCGCGCTCAAAGCCTGCGGCGGAACGCCGGCGCCTGCGAGGCGCATGACCACGGCGCGTCCGCAATCGACAAGGATGTTGGCCGCGCCCGCGCGGACGAGCGCGGACGGCCCTGCTCGGTGGGGATGCGGCATCGGCGTGCCGGTGCCAAGAAGAATGACGTCCATGTTCCTCGACCTGTTTGGCCGAAGGCTTTCACGGAACGCGCTGGCGCGCAATCACGGGCGGCTATTGCGCCGGCTTGCTGGCATCCGGCGCTGCGAACAGCGGCTTTGCGGCGCCTGAGCGTTTGATGAAGCCCTGCGCATCCGGCGTGATGCTGGCGTGGTCCCACGGCCCCCCGATGTCGAAGGCGAATGCCGGCGGCAGCGACTTTCGCGCGTCGGTCTGATCGAGCGGCGTCACGACTGCATGCAGATCGAATTGTCGCTCCGGGATTTGCGACTGGCCGGTCAGCGCCACCGCGAATTTCTCGCTTTCTATTCCGCCGTCGTCGATCGTCGCCAGGCCGTCCGTGATTTTAGCGGAAATATGCGCGCGGTCGAAGGCGGTTCGGCCGCTTCGAATGTCGACCGCGCTCGCGAGCGGACGGCGGTCGATGCGCCGCAGGGCGCGGTCGATGTCGATGCCGATGATATCGCCGTTCGTAATGTCGAGATCGCCGTGGCCCGCCAGGCTGCGGGCGATCTGCGCGAAGGTCGAGCCCTGGCCTTCGACGGAGAGATGGCCATTCGCCTGGCCGCTGACATGCGAATCGCCGAAGCGATCCCAGCTGAACGCGCTCCAGTCGATGTCGCGCGCCTGCACCGTCGCCTTCATTCCGAGCTTGCCCTGGTCATCCGGGCCGAGGATGAGACGGGCCTTCAGATCGCCCTTGTAGAGGGAGGCGTCGGCGATCGATGCGTCGAGCCTGCCCTCGTGTACGATCAGGGCGCCGGCGACGTCGCGCGCCTGAACGCGATCCCAGGCGGCGCGCGCAGCGGAGATGCGCAAGTCCATGTCGAAAGCATCGCGGTCGCGCCAGACCAGCGGTTCGCCGGAGAATTGTCCGTCGTCGCCGACGATGCCGGGCAAAAAGCGCAGGGCTTCGCGAATGTCGATGGATTTGGTCGCGAGCGTCCCGGACAATTGCGGACGTTCGTCGTCGGCGCGCCATGCGAGCGCGCCGTCGTAATCAGCGCCGTCGAGCGAGAAATGGGCGGACCCCAGATTGACGGCGAGGGGGCTGATTTCCGCCTTGGCGTCGAGCGCGGCGGGCCCGAGGGTGAGCGGCAGCCGCGCGCCGCCGCCGAGAATGCGCGCCACATTGCGCAACGACGACGTCGAGGCGACGACGCGTCCCTCGAACTGGGCGCGCGGGGAAACCGATCCGGCGCCCGAGGCATTCAGCTTTATGGCGTCGGACTTCAGATCGACCGTGACGGGGCTCGTCTCGCCGCGCAGAAGGTCGGACGGGCGTTTGACCCAGATCGACAGCGCGCCGCGCTGGTCGCGCCATGTCGCCTCGCCGTCGAGCGCCGCGGGGGCGGCCACGGTCGGCCAGTCCAGCGTTGCGTCGATATGGGTGAGGCGGTCCACCGTCTTTCCGCGCCGCCGGAGCTGCGCCTCGCCGTCGACGAAGGTAACGACGCCAAGCCGGGCAGCGTCCGCCTTCGCGGCTTCGGGCGTCGAAGCGCGCGCGTCGGCTGCGCGAACCGCCGCTCCGGCCGCCGTCATCGGGCTTCCATCGACGTCCACCGTGAGTTTCGGTCGGTCGAGCGTTGCACGGTAGAGTTCGAGGCGGCCGGCCAGCAACGGCAGCCAGCGCACCTGGCCGGTCATGCGTTCGGCTTCGATCACCATCGCGTTGCGGGGATCGACGAAGGAAATCTTTTCGAGGCTGATCGTCGGACGCGGCAGAAGCGAAAAGGTCGAGGGGCCGTTTGTGAAGACGTAGAGTCCCGAGGACGAGCGCAATTGCGCGGCGATTTCCTCGCGCAGCGCGCCGCGAGAGACGGTCCAGGGGGCGATCGCGGCGCCGACGCCGAGGGCCGCGGCGACAAGGCCCGCGATCCGCAGGGCGCGGTCCGCCGGCTTGTCGACCCAGACATAGCGACGCCAGACGCCGCGTCGTTGCGTCAGGCTGCCGCCGGCGGCGGCCGCAGCGTCATCGCTCGTGGACGGGTTAGGGGACATCGACGCTCGAAATCGGCCGCGGGCGCGCGGCTCCGGAACGCTTCCGGCACAAGCACGGCGAAATCGTGGCCGCGCCGCCCGATCAGGCGGCCTTCGCCAGCGCCGGCTCGAAATGAGCGTCGGTTTTGCTGCGGACCTCGTCCAGCGTCACGCCGGGCGCGAGCTCGATCAGCTTCATGCCGCCGGCGCCGTGCTTGTCGATGGTGAAAACGCCGAGGTCGGTGATGACCATGTCGACCACGCGCGCGCCGGTGAGCGGGAGGCTGCAGCGGGCGAGCAGCTTCTTTTCGATCGAGCCGTCCTTGGCCTTGGCCACATGGTCCATCACGACGACGACCTTCTTGACGCCGGCGACGAGGTCCATCGCGCCGCCCATGCCCTTCACCATCTTGCCGGGGATCATCCAGTTGGCGAGATCGCCGTTTTCGGCGACCTGCATCGCGCCGAGAATGGAGAGGTCGATGTGCCCGCCGCGGATCATCGCGAAGGAATCGGCGCTCGAGAAATAGCTCGTCGTCGGCAATTCGGTGATCGTCTGTTTGCCGGCGTTGATGAGGTCGGGGTCTTCCTCGCCCTCGTAGGGGAAGGGGCCCATGCCGAGCATTCCGTTCTCGCTCTGGAGCGAGACCTTCATGCCGTTGGGAATGTAGTTCGACACGAGGGTGGGAATGCCGATGCCGAGATTGACGTAGAAGCCGTCGCGCAATTCGCGGGCGGCGCGGGCGGCCATTTCATCGCGGGTCCATGCCATGACCGATCTCCTTAAGCTGCTTCGCGCTTGCGGGTGGTGCGCTGTTCGATGTGTTTCTTCGCGGCCGGCACGTGAATGATGCGCTGGACGAACACGCCGGGCGTGATGATGGAATCGGGCTCGAGCTGGCCGGGCTCGACGAGATGCTCGACCTCAGCGATCGTGACCTTGCCGGCGGTCGCCATCATCGGATTGAAGTTTCGCGCTGTCTTGCGATAGACGAGATTGCCTTCGGTATCGCCTTTCCAGGCGTGGACGAGCGCGATGTCGGCGACGATGCCGCGCTCCATCACATAGTCCTCGCCGTCGAACTTGCGGACTTCCTTGCCCTCGGCGATCAACGTGCCGACGCCGGTCTTGGTGAAGAAGGCCGGAATGCCAGCGCCGCCTGCGCGGATGCGCTCGGCCAGCGTGCCCTGCGGGTTGAATTCGAGTTCGAGTTCGCCGGCCAGATATTGCTGGGCGAAGATCTTGTTCTCGCCGACGTAGGACGAGATCATCTTCTTGATCTGGCGCGTCTCGAGGAGCAGACCGAGCGCGATGCCGTCGACGCCGGCATTGTTGGAGACGACAGTCAGGTTCTTGACGCCGCTCTCCTTGAGCGCCTCAATCAGAACTTCGGGCACGCCGCAGAGGCCGAAGCCGCCGCACATGATCGTCATGCCGTCCCTGACCACATTGGCCAGGGCGCTTTTGGCGTCCGGATAGACCTTCTGCATTCCGAAATCCCCTGCGTTTCGCTGAGCGTCGAAACTGTCTTTTACAGGAGCGGGCGAGGGAAAGCCAAGCGATTGCTGCGCCGCATTATGCGCGGCGCACAAGCCGGCGGCCGGCCTATTCGGCGGCCTCGGTCGCCGGACGGGCGGCTTCGGCGATCGCCGGCGCCTTACGCCGTCCGCGGGCGAGCCAGCTGTCCACGAAGTCCATGTAATAGTAGACGACCGGCGTGATGTAGAGCGTCAGCACCTGCGACACGGCGAGTCCGCCGACGATGGCGATGCCGAGCGGCTGGCGCAGTTCGGCGCCTGCGCCCGCGCCGAGCGCGATCGGCACCGCGCCCAGCGCGGCGGCGAGCGTCGTCATGATGATCGGCCGGAAGCGGATGAGCGCGGCCTCCCGGATCGCATCCTCGGCGTTCGCGCCCTCGCGACGGCGCACGAGCGCAAAATCGATCATCATGATCGCGTTTTTCTTCACGATGCCGATCAGCAAGAGAACGCCGATGATCGCGACCACCGACAGGTCCATCCCGAACAGACGCAGGAAGATGAGCGCGCCGAGGCCGGCCGAGGGCAGGCCGGACAGGATGGTGATCGGATGGATGAAGCTCTCGTAGAGCACGCCCAGCAGGATGTAGATAGTGAGCACTGCCGCGAGCAGGAGCGGGCCCTGGCCCTTCAGCGAGTCCTGGAATATCTGCGCCGTGCCGGAGAAGCTGGTGGCGACGGAGGCGGGCATGCCGATCTGGCGTTCGAGTTTCTGGATCGAGTCCACCGCCTCGCCGATTGCGACGCCGGGCGCGAGATTGAAAGACAGCGTTACGGACGGCTGCTGCGACTGACGATTGATCGTGAGCGGACCTACGCTGCGGCGGATGGTTGCGATCTGGTCGAGCGGAATGAGGGCCGCCGGGCCCGTGGTCGGCGCGCCCGCCGTCGGCAGTACGCCGGCCGAAACGTTGGCGGGCCGGATGTAGAGGTGGGCGAGCTGGTTCGGATCGCCCTGGAAGTCCCGCGCGGCCTCGACGATGATCTGATAATCGCTCGCTTGCGTGTAGATCGTCGAAGCCTGGTAGCTGCCGAACGCGCTGTAGAGCGCGGTGCGCACCTGATCGACCGTGATGCCGTATGCGGCAGCCTTGTCGCGGTCGATGTCGACGAAGGATTGCGGATTGCGGATCTGCAGGTCGGTCGTCACGTCATGCAGGCCGGGCAAGAGCGCCATCCCGCTCATCATTTTGTCGGCGCTGGCGTAGAGCGCGCCGAGGTCGCTGGATTGCAACGTATACTGGTAGTTCGAGCGGGTGATGCGTCCGGAAAAATTGAAATTCTGCACGGGCACGAAGGAAACGGTCATGCCGGGGATGCCGCCCGTCGATTTCCGCAGCCGCGAAATCACGTTCATCTGGTCGCCGCGCGCGGCCTTGTCCTTCAGCGCAACGAAAATGCGGCCCTGATTGACGATGCCGCCGAAACCGACGACGCTCGCCAGATAGTCGACCGCGGGATCCGCCTGCACGATCTTCATCATCCGCATCTGTAACGCATTCATCGCGTCGATAGAGACGTCCGGAGCGGCTTCCGTCGAACCGACGATATAGCCGGTGTCTTCGGTCGGGAAAAAACCCTTGGGGATGTAGTAATACATCACGCCGCTGGCGACGAAGGACGCAAGCGTAACGAGAAGCGTTGCGCGCTTCCAACGCAGAACGATGTCCAGCGTGTACCGGTAGCCCGCGAGCGCGCCGTCGATCACCGCGTCGACCGCGCGGGAAAACGCTCCGGGCCTCTTGTGATGGTCTATCGGCGACAGGATTCGCGCGCACAACATGGGCGTGAGCGTGAGCGAAACGAAGCCCGAGACCAGAATGGCGACTGAGATCGTGACCGCGAATTCGCGGAAGATGCGGCCGACGACCCCCCCCATGAACAGCACGGGAATGAACACGGCGACAAGCGAGAAGGTGATCGAGAGAATCGTGAAGCCGATCTCGCGGGCGCCCTTGAGCGCAGCCTCGAAAGGCTTCATGCCGCCTTCGATGTGACGCACGATGTTTTCGAGCATCACGATCGCGTCGTCGACGACAAAACCAACGGAGAGCGTGATCGCCAGCAGCGAAATGTTGTCGATCGAATAACCGAACAGAAACATGACGGCGAAGGTGCCGATCAGCGAAACGGGCAGGGCGAGCGCCGGGATCAGCGTCGCCGACAGGGTCTTCAGGAACAGGAAGATGACGAGAATGACGAGGACGATGGCTATGCCCAGCGTCTCCTGCACGTCGTGAACGGAGTCGCGAATAGACTTCGAGCGGTCGTTGATAACCTCGACATGGACGGAGGCCGGCAATTGCGCTGCATAGCGTGGCAGGTTCGCCTTGATCTGGTCGACGACGTCGACCGTGTTGGCGTCGGATTGCCTGTAGATGCCGAGAAGGATCGCGCGATCGTCATTGAACCACGCGGCGACCTGATCGTTGTCGACGCTGTTGCGCGCCGATCCGATCTCGTCGAGACGCACCGGCGCGCCGTTGCGCCAGGCGACGGTGAGCGACCGATAGGCTTCGGCCTTGCTCATCTGGCCCGTCGCCTCGATCGTCACGTTCTGCCGCTGGCCGAGTTGCACGCCCAGCGGCGCGCTGGAATTGGCGGCGGCGACCTGCTTGGCGACCTCGTCGATCGTGAGGCCGCGCGCGGCGGCCTTCTCCGGGTCGACCTGGACTCGCACCGCGAATTTCTGCTGTCCGAAAATTACCGCCTGCGCGACGCCCGGGATCTGCGAGATCTGTTGCGCGAAATTCTGCTCGGCGTAGTCGTCCGTCACGTAAAGCGGCAACTCGTTGGAGCGCAGCGCGATGATGAGAATGGCGAAGTCGGAAGGATTGACCTTACGGAAAGTCGGCGGCGCGGGCAGCGTCGGCGGGAGCTTTCTCAAAGACGCGGTGATCGCAGCCTGCACATCGAGCGCCGCGCCGTCGATGCTGCGGTCGAGATCGAATTGCAGGATGATCGACGATGTGCCGCGCCCGGATTGCGAGGTCATCGTCGTGATCGCAGGAATGGTCGCGAACTGGCGCTCGAGCGGCGCGGTGACCGAGGCCGCCATCGTATCCGGGCTGGCGCCGGGCAATGTCGTGGTGACCTGAATCGTCGGGTAGTCGACGCGCGGCAGGGCGGCGACCGGCAATTGCCGGTAACCGAACAGGCCGAATATGACGAACGACATCATCAGCAGCGTCGTCATGACAGGACGACGGATGCAGAGCTCCGGAAGCGACATCAGGATGCGCTCGGCTTTTTCTCGGACGCGCGGACCATGATCGGCGCGCCGTCCGTGAGCAGATTTGCGCCTTCGACCACGACGGTTTCGCCGGGACTGGTTCCTGCTTCGATGATCGCGAGGCCCGCCTGTACGCGGCTGGTCTTCACCGGCCGCAGTTTTGCGACGCCGCCGTCGACGACGAACACGTAACTGCCCTTCTGACCGATCTGCACCGCCTCGCGCGGCACGGTGACGAGGTTGTCGTCGACGCGGAATTGCACGCGCAGGTCGCAGAGTTGCCCGGGCCAGAGCGCTTCGTCGGCATTGGCGAATTCTGCGCGCGCGACGAGCATGCCGGTGGACGGATCGATCGTATTGTCGAGCACGGCGACCTTGCCGTCGATCCAGCGGTTCAAGCCTTGCGGTCTGGCCTGTACGAGCGCGCCGCCCGTCTTCATCGAGGCCCGCAACTCCGGCAGATAGCGCTGCGGCACCGAGAAGGCGACATAGATCGGCGCGACCTGGTTCAATGTCACCAGCACGCCGGTCGGCGTGTTGTCGCCGGCGCGCGCCATGTTGCCCGCCTTCAACGAGAAGGTTCCGACCTTGCCCGAGATCGGCGCGGTCAGCGCGTAATAGGTGAGCTGCACCTTCAGATTGTCGATCGCGGCTTCGTCGCCGGCGATGGCGGCTTTGGTCGTCAGCGTCGCGGTCTTCGCATTGTCGAGATTGATCTGCGGCGTAGCCCTCTTTTCGACCAGCGCGGCGTAACGCGCCACGTCGCGCAAATTCTGCTCGAGCTGCGCCTGGTCGCGCGCAAGCTGCGCCTCGGCCTGTTTCAGTTGCGCCGAAATCTGCCGGGAATCGAGTTTCACGAGTAGGTCGCCCTGCTTGACCGTCGCGCCATCGGCGACGGCGATCTTCTCGATCTGCGCGTCGACGCGCGTGCGCAGCTGGACCGCGGCGACGGGCTGTACCGAGCCGATGGAGTCGATCTGATACGGCAGGCTGGAGAGCTTGACCGGCGCCGTCGTCACACTGATCGCCGGCCGCGCGGGGGGCGTTGTCGGGGGGCCTTCGGCCTGCGCGAGCGACGCCGTCGCCGCGATCACGAGCGCCGGCAGGACGCGGGCCGACAACAAAACAAACGAACGCATTCCGCTCCCCGACCTGACGGACGCCAGCAAGTTTGCTTACAATGCGGCTGCCCGAGCCGCCAGATATTATTCGTGTTGCAGCGCAACAGCTTGCGGCTTACCGACGCGCGATGGCGAAGATCGCGATCGCCGTCGCCAGCGCCCAGGACAGGATTGTCAGCGCGCCGCCGAGCGGGGCGGCGAAAGGGAAGAGCCGGTCGCCGAGCCAGTGCCGGGCCGCAAGATCGGCGCTGAACAGGCAGACGCCGAGCGCCATCGCCGCTCCGGCCCAGCCGAAGGGCGCGGCCGGAACGGCGCGGCCGAGCCCGACGAGCGCGAGGATCGCCGCGGCGTGAACCATCAGCATCTGCGCCATCACGCCGAGACGCGGGTCGGGCGCGGCGTGCGCCGCCGCAGCCGCAAGCCCGACCCCGGCCGCGCCCATGAGGCCGGCGACGGCCGTCAGAACCAGATCCATTTCGCGCTCCTCTTCAGGGCGCGAAACTGTCACGCTGCGCGGTTCGAGGCCAGAGCTCTATTCGGCGGGCGTCGCGCCCGGCGCGCGCGGACGCAGGAGCGCGCGAACGCGCGCCGCCGCCTGCCTATGCCAGTCCGGCAGCATGAAAGTCCGCTCGATCAAGATATAGAAGACAAGGCCGGCCGCGACGATGGCCAAGTACTGGATGACCATCAGGCCGCAGACGCCGGCGAGGCCGAGGCCCGGCGCAAGTTTCGCGGCGATCGTCGAAATGATCTGCGCCGTCTGCAGGTGAACGAGATAGATCGAGTAGCAGGCGCCCCCGACCAGCGCTATCCAGGGCCGAGAGCAGAAGCGCCGGAAGCCCGATCGCGGCGCCCAGGCGCTTGCGAACATCGCGATCAGCGAAAGATAGACCGCCGCGCGCAGGACGAGTCCGGGAATGACCGCTTCGCCGGCGTTGGGAATGACGAGATAGGCGGCAAGACCGCACCAGCCGATCGCGGTCGTCAATGGCGCGGGCAGGGCCCCGATCTTGTCCGTCGCCCAGCCCTGCGCATCGCACAGGATGATGCCGAGCCAGAAGAACGAGAAAAAGCGCAGGATGCTTTTGTCGACGAATACGGCGCCGATTTTGTCGGGCAACGCGAGCGACGCGAGAGCGCCAATCGCCAGCAGACCGAGCCCGAAAGCGACGCGGGTCGTCGCCCTTTTCATCCGGAACCATAGCCAGAACAGGAGCGGCGCGACGAGGTAGAACTGGACTTCGACTTCCAGCGACCAGCCGGGCGGAAACAGGCGCGGATAGGCGCCGAACACGAGGCCGTGCAGATAGGCCATGCTGGCGAGAAGACTCACGGTCAGGGATTGCGGCGCCGCATCGAAATGGTTCGCGCCTTCCGGCGCATAGCCGGTCAGGGTCAGCGCGGCCCAGGTGCAGACGAGGAGGACGATGTACGGCGGTTCGATGCGCAGGATCCGGCGACCGTAATAAGACCTCAGGAATGCGCCGCTGAGAGGGGACTGCCGCGCCTTGCGCGCCTGCGTGGCGATGATGAAGCCGGAGATGGTGAAAAACAGGAAGACGCCGAGGCCTGCGCGCTGAACGAGGTCGGCGACGACGCTGTCCTGTGCGGCAAGGCGGGCGGAAGCGAAAAAGCGGACCGCGCGCTCGGCCACATGCCCGACGACGACGATCGCGATCGCAAAAAAGCGCAGCCCGTCGATCTCGGGCCGATAGGCGCCGCCGGTCATGCGCCGGCGAAACAGACTCGGCGCGTCCGAAACGATCGACCAGTATTTCGCCAACGCTGACATCTGCGCCTCCGCGCGCAATTTGCACGCCCGCGGTTAGTGGGCTGCTAACGGACGCCGGATGCGGGTTCTTTCCGGAATCTTAACCACGTTTTCGTTTGATAGCGGCGCAGCGCGAGCCTGGTCGGGCGCCGGTGCGGAAATTGCAATTCGAGGACGGCGTGAGCCTTGCGACCTATCCCGTCCATCGCCGGACGGACCAGACAGAAAAGCTCCTGCGCGTCACGCTCGGGTTGATGCTGGCGCTGTCCTGCGTCTCCTTCATCGAGCCCTCGCCCTACGAATTCCTGTTTTTCGTGCTGATCCCCGTCTCGCTGCTCAACGGGCTCGCCGTGACGCGCACGACGATGACTCTGTTTTTCATATTGTTCGCAATCGTCGTCGCCCAATTTTTCGCGCTCATCCCCTATATCCAGTATCGGGTCGTCGGCGACGGACTGACGCCCTCGCTCTATACGATCTATACGGTCTATCTCTATTCGAGCGCGGTTTTGTTCGCGCTCATTTTCTCGCACGACACAGACGCGCGCGTGACGCTGGCGCTGAAAACCTATGCGTTCTCCTGCGTATTCGCCGGCGCATGGGGCATTCTCTCGTTCGTCAATTTCATGGGGCTGAACGAGCGCGAGCCGATCGACGGCCGCATCGCCGGACCGTTCAAGGATCCGAACGTGCTCGGCTCCTATTGCATCATGGGGGTGCTGTATCTCACGCAATCCATGCTGCTGTCGCGCCGCCACACGCCGATCAAGCTCGCAGGCATGCTCGTCGCCTTCATCGGCGGCACGTTCTTCTCCATGTCGCGCGGCTCGCTCGGCGCGATGATGTTCGGATTCCTCTTTCTGCTGACGACGACGTGGTTCACCGGAGACCGCAGGGTGCGCCGGCGGATCGTCTCGGGACTGACGTTGATGGTCGTGCTGGGCGGCCTCGGAGCCGCAATCATCGCGACGTCGAGCGACATGGTCGCAAACATTACGATGCGCGCGAAAATCGAGCAGGAATATGACGGCGGCGTGACCGGCCGCTTCGGCAACCAGAAGCGCTCGATCCCCATGCTGCTTTCGGCGCCGTTCGGGCTGGGGCCCTTCCGCTTTCCCGTCTATTTCCAGCTGCAACCGCACAATTCCTACATCGGCGCCTTTTCGGACGCCGGCTGGCTCGGCGGCCTTTCCTTTCTGATCATGGCGCTGAGCACGAGCTTTCTCGGCGTCAGGCTCGCCCTAAAACGATCGCCCTTCATGCGGCACGCGCAAGTCGTGACGCCGGCGGCGCTCGGCTTTTTCCTTCAGGCGCTGCAGATCGACATCGATCACTGGCGCTTCGTCTTTCTCATGATCGGCATGATCTGGGGCATGGAATCGGCGCGTCGCGCAATCCGCGCGCGGCAGTCGACGCCGCAGGCGCCGGCGCTCTAACGCGCCGGAGAAATGACGACGCGCTGACGCATCAGCATGCGCTCGCCGTTCGGAGCGCAGCCGACATTCTTGATGCGCGCATAGAACAACCAGGATGCGTCGCCGACGTCGTCGTAATTGCGGCCCTTCGCCTTGTCGTCGAGCAGGGACGGGTAGGATGTGATCCAGCCGTCGCGATTGCTCGATCCGTCCGCGCCGCAGGGCTGATGCGTGTCTGGCGTCGCTGCGAGGAGGGCGGCGCCAGACCAGTGCAGGAGATCGCGTGAGGTCGCGTAGTAGAGGCCTGTGAAGGGAAAGCGCCCCTCCACGCGCGGCGCCTCCCACACGCCGACGAACAGGCCCGTCGCCCGATGGCGCACGACGGAGCCGACGGGATAGCCGAACGGTTCGATCGGCGCGCAGGCCGGTTGCGCGCCGCCGGCGCCCTTCGCATAGGGGTCGCGCCAGCGCACCGTGAAGGCGCGCCCGTCCCATCCGCGCCAGCTCGCGCTATCCATGGGATCGCGCGTACGGATCAGGCATTCGCCGGGCTCCTGTCCCGTCCAGCCCGTCGTAGAGACGAAGGCGTAGACGTATCCGTCCTTGCCGAACATGTTCGAAGGGTTGAAGAAGCCGCGGTGGCGCCCCTGTCCGACATCCTGCGTGAATGGCGTCGCTGCGACGACGAGCGGATCCGAGGGCGAAAAATCCGCGCCGGAATCGGTCGAGCGAAACGCAAGGATCGTGTTCCACCAGCATTCCAGATCGCCCCTGAAGGCGCAGCGGCCGGGATGGACGTCGGCATGATATTCGTCGTGCACGAGCGCAGCGACGCGTATTCCGTCGTTCGTCCAGGTCGAGACGATGTAGCGCCGCCCGTCGTATTTCGCGGGATCAGCGTCCTCATGCGAATCGAGCGCGACATGGCAGTCGATCTTGAGGCGCAGCAGGTCCGGGCCACGCAAGCGCCGCGCGAAAAAATGTAGCGCGAACACGTTCGTCGCGCCGTCCGCTGCTCGAAAAGCGCGCGCGTTCACGTCGGGCACGTCGATCGGCTCGCAGCGATCCTGCCATCCGTAGACTTTTTCGGCGCGCCCTTCGAGCGTGAGGCGCAACTCCGGCGCAATTTGCGCGCGCGCAGGCGCGCAGGCGCCGGTGAACATCAGGAGGAGGGCGACGGAACTCCCGGGATCAATACGCATTCTCGGCCTTGACCAGCGCGAACGGCGTCATGGCGAGAATGTAGACGTCGAACAGGAGCGACCAGTTCTCGATGTAGAAGAGGTCGCACTCGACGCGTTTCTGGATTTTTTCCGGCGTATCCGTCTCGCCGCGCCAGCCGTTGATCTGCGCCCAGCCGGTAATGCCGGGGCGCACGCGATGGCGCGCGAAATATCCGTCGACGACCTGTTCGTAGGGATGTTCGGCCGCCTTTGCCTGGACGGCGTGCGGGCGCGGACCGACGAGCGACAGATTGCCCCTAAACACGACGTTGAACAATTGCGGCAATTCGTCGAGCGATGTCCGGCGAATGAACCTGCCGACGCGCGTGACGCGGGGATCGTCGCGCGTGACCTGTTTCGCCACCGCATAGTCGAGCTGATCGACGTACATCGACCTGAATTTGTAGACGTCGATCTCTTCGTTGTTGAATCCGTGCCGCTTCTGGCGGAAGAGAATCGGACCTTTCGAGTCGAGCTTCACGGCGCAAGCGACGGCGAGCATCACCGGCGCCAGCAATACGAGGCAGATCGCGCCGACCACGCGATCGAATGTCGCCTTCAATACGACGTCCCAATCGGCGATCGGCTTGTCGAAGACGTCGAGCACCGGCACTGCGCCGATCCAGGAATAGGAGCGCGGGCGGAAGCGGAGCTTGTTTGTGTGCGCGGCGAGCCGGATGTCGATCGGCAGCACCCAGAGCTTGCGCAGCATCTGCAGAATGCGGGTCTCGGCCGTGATCGGCAGCGTGAAGATGATGAGATCGATACGCGTGCGGCGGGCGAATTCGACGAGATCGTCGACCGTGCCGAGTTTCGGGAATCCCGCGACGACATCGGGAGAACGCTCGTCGGTGCGGTCGTCGAACACGCCGCAGATGCGCACGTCCGTATGCTTTTGAGCGGCGAGTTCGCGCAATACGTCCTCGCCGGCGGAGCCGCCGCCGACGACGACGGTCCGGCGTTCGAGCGCGCCCGAGGCCGTCATGCGCCGCACGAGCGCCGCAAGTATCAACCGTTCGCAGCCGAGCGCGACGAGGCCGGTCAGATACCACGACATCAGCCAGATGCGCGAAAAGCCGATCTCGTGCTTCAGGAAGAAAATGCCGGCGAGCGACACGAGAAATGCGAACGACCATCCCGATGCGATGCGGATGCTCTGCAGCAGCGGATTTCGAAGCGCGCCGACCGTGTTGAGATCGAGCGCCTGAAACGCCGCCTGAGCCGCGAGCGCGACGATGGGGATGGCGATCGCATATTCGAACGAGAGTTTCGAGCCCAGATAAGCGTTGTGGACGAGATAGCCGACGGCGGTGAGCAGCGCGAATTCGACGAGGCGCGTCAGGCCCGTCAGCACGACCGCGGAATAGGCGCGACGCGGCGTGAGCCCTGCGAGCGATTCTGCAAGCGTATTGCGCCGGCTGCTTTCCTGCGCGCGCGCCGCGTCAGTTGCGGGCGCGCTCGACGCGCCTGAAGCGATCGGCCGCTCGGCGGCAGCGCGATCGAAGACGGATACGCGCGCGTCCATCATTCGGCCGGACGGTGAGACGCCGGCGCGCGCGCGGCGGCGACGGCGGGATGTTTGCGCGCAATTGCTTCGCGATAGCCGGCCAGGACGCCCTCGACCATGTTCGAGAGCGTGAACTTGTTGCCGACGTAGGTCGCAAGCTGGCGCGCGACGACGAGATTCTGCACACGCGGACGGTTCAGCATGGTTGCGACGGCGTCGGCCAGGACGGGCGCGTCGTCGCAAGGGATGAGCCGGCCGGCGAGCGGCCCGAAGATTTCGGGGATTCCGCCGACGTTGGTTGCGACCATCGGCACGCAGGCGCCGGCCGCTTCGAGCACGACATAGGGCAGGGATTCCGCGCGGCTCGGAACGACCAGCGCCTGGCCGAGTTCGAATGCCTTGCGTGCAGGCATTGCGCCGGCGAAGCGCACATTGTCCGAATAGCCGACGGCGGAGGCATGCTGTTCCAGGATCTGGCGGTCGGGTCCGGTGCCGACGAGCACCAGGGTCGGCCGGCGGCGGACTTTCGCTTCGATCAGCGGCAGCGAATCGATGAGCGTGTCTATGCCCTTCGCCGAGCGCAATTCTCCGATGTAGAAGAGATCTGCGGCGTCCGGGGCGGGTTCGACCGGCTGTAGTTCGGCCGGGCTGACGCCGTTGACGATCACCCGTCGCAAAGCATTCGTCGCGCTGACCGCCGAATCGTAGCGACGCCCGATGTAGGCGCTTTCGAACAGAAGAAGGTCGGTCGCATAGCCGAGCAGTTTTTCGACCGTCATATACAAGCCATGGGCAGCGGAGCCCGGCTTGTAGTTGAACGAGCCGCCGTGCGGGGTATAGGCGCGCACCGGTCCGCCGGGAAAGAGAATTCCCGGCGCGCGCGCGTAGGCGGCGCCCTTCGCGCCGTGGCCGTGTACTACATCCGGCTTGAGTTTCGCGAGCCTGGCCGCGATGCGGGCGAGCGCGGTCACGTCGGTCGGATGCGGCAGCCGATGCATCGGCGTCCGCATGACGCCGAGTTCGAGGCTCGGGCGCAGCGATTCCAGCACTTCGACCGCGCGGTCGCCGCCCGTGGTCGAGTCGCAGATCAGGCCGACATGGTGCCCGCGCGCCGTCTGTTCCCGCGTGAGATCGACGACATGCCGGAACAATCCGCCGAGCGGCGCGCGCAATACATGCACGATCCTCAACGGCTCATCACGATATCCGGGCATCGGCAGCCTGACTCCCCTTTGGGTCCAGGCCGCGAGTTAACGGGAAAAGTTCAAAAGAAACGTTCACGTATCTGGATTGTGTCGCCAGGCTGCACCGGCTGGCCCATGTCGACCTGGCCCGTCACCAGCCGTCCGTCGATCACGCGCGTCATCATCGCATAGGATTGGGAGGCGCGCGGCGTGAATCCCCCGGCGATCGCCACCGCCGTCTGCACCGTCATGCCGTTGACGTAGGGGTATTGGCCGGCGGTCGTCACCTCGCCGAGAATGAAGAAGGGGCGGTAGGCCTCGACCTCGCAGGAGACGCGCGGTTCGCGGAGAAAGCCGTTGCGCAGGCGCTCCTCCACGGCGCGCTGGATCGCGGCGGTCGACAAGCCGTTGACAGGCACGAGGCCGATCAGCGGCATGGAAATATGGCCCGTCGCGTCCACGGAATAGGAATTCGACAGCGAATCCTGGCCGAAGACGATGATGCGAAGACGATCGCCCGAGCCGACTGCGTAGGGCTGGTCCGGCGAAACCGCGAGCATCTGGCTCTGATAGGGCCGCACCGCGCAGCCCGACCCAAAGACCATCAGGATCACGCTCAGGGCCGCCGCCGTACGCCGCATCTGCTCACCGCTTCGATCGCTCGCATCCCGGAAGAGGACGCTTCACAGGTTTTATGCCGCCATGGTTAACAAACGCTGACTCGTTGCGGTTAACGAGGCCTCAACCATGACTCGTTAATGCTGGAGCCACTCAGGTTGGAGTTGAGCATGCGCGTCGAGTCGTCCGGGCAGGAGCCCCTCGCAGATATGGCCGAGCCGGAGATCGACCTCGGCGGCATCGGACGCGCCATTGTCGCCAACCGGCGATGGGTGATCGCGCCGACCGTTCTCGCGCTGCTCGCCAGCGCCGCCTTCGTCAATATCGTCAAGCCGCAATATACGGCCGAGACCCGTGTCCTTCTCGAGATGCAGGACGGCTACACGCCGCGCACGGACAAGAACCCCGAGGTCAGTTCGGGCGGCGGGCCTCAGCTCGATCCCGAAGCGGTCGGCAGCCAGATCCAGCTCGTTACCTCGCGCGACGTCGCGCGCCGCGCCATCAAGTCCATCGGCCTGCTCGGAAATCCCGAATTCGATCCGCTCGCCAACGGCCTCGGCGCATTGTCGCGCCTGATGGTGCTCGCGGGCCTGAAGCGCGATCCGACCTCGCAATCCCCGGAAGACCGGGTGATGGAGAAATATTTCGACAAGCTGACGGTCTATTCGCCGACCAAGACGCGCATCGTGAATATCGAATTCCAGGCGAGCGATCCCGATCTCGCCGCCAAGGCCGCCAATTCCATTGCCAACATCTATCTGGAGTTCCAGCAAGATGCGAAGCGCCAGGCCGCTGGCGCAGCAGCCGCTTCACTCGCAACCCTCGTCGCCGATCTGAAACAACGCACCGCCGCCGCCGAATCGAAGGCGGAAGAGTTTCGCGCGGAGACGGGACTGCTGACGGGCGCAAACAATACGACGATCGACAGCCAGCAGCTCGCGGAAGTGAATACCGAGCTGTCGCGCGCGCGCACCGCGCAGGCTGACGGGCAAGCGAAGGCCAAGCTCATTCGCGACATGCTGAAGGCTGGACGCGTCTCGGAAATTCCGGATGTGGCGAACAACGATCTCATCCGCCGCATTTCCGAGCAGCGCGTGTCGATGAAGGCGCAGCTCGCGCTCGAATCGCGCACGCTCCTGCCCGGTCATCCGCGCATCAAGGAGCTGAACGCGCAGCTCGCCGATCTCGACGAGCAGTTGCGCGCGGTGGCCGACAAGACGGCGCGCACGCTCGAAAACGACGCCAAGCTCGCGGGCGCGCGCGTCGACAATCTGCAGGCGGCGCTCGACGCGCAAAAGAAGGTCGTCGGCGGAAATGGCGCGGACGAAGTGAAGATGCGCGACCTCGACCGGGCCGCCAACCAGCTCAAGGACGAACTGGAAGCCGCGACCCAGAAATACCAGGAGGCGCTCGCGCGCGAGAGCTCCAAGGCGACGCCGGCGGACGCGCGCGTCGTTTCGCGCGCAGTCGCGCCGCAATTGCCGTCGTTCCCGAAGAAGTTGCCGATCATAGCGTTTTCGACGATTGCAGCGCTTGTCCTGTCGCTGGCGGCCGTCGTTGCGCGGCAGCTCGCCAGCGATCGCCAGCGGAGGCCGCGCATCGCGGCGCCGGCGCCGATCGAGACGTTACCGGTGGAGGCCGTCGAAGCGCATGGCGAGCAGGCAGTCGCGGAGACCGCTGCCGTCGCGGTCGCCAAGCCGCGCGTCGCGGTCGAACCGGCCGCGCTCGCCGCTGCGCTCGCCTATGCTGAAACCGTTGCGCAGGAAGACCGCGATGGCGCGCTCGTGCTGATCGCCTGCAACGACGCCGACGATCGCGGCTTCTCCCTGGCGCTCGGGCGCGCGCTCGCGCGCGACGGCCGCGCGGTTCTCGTCTCGATGGACGGGGTTGCACGACTGCCGTTGCATCCGGGCGCGGGTCTCGGCGATGTGTTCGCCGGCAAATCGACTTTCGGCGATACGATCCACCGCGACCCGGTCTCGCGTCTTCACATGATCGGGCCGGGCGAGCGCCTCGAAGCGGATGCGAGCGCGCTGTGGTCGACGCTGGATGCGCTTCGTGGCGCATATGACTTTGTCGTGCTCGCGGCCTCGCGCAATCTCGACGTGGACGAAGCGGCCGCGATCGCGCATCTGGCGACCAACGCGGTCGTCGTCGGCGCCGAACCGGGGGCGGCTTCCGAACTGGCGGCGGCGCTCGTGAGAAGCGGCTTGCCACAGCCCGCCATCCTCGCCGCGGGCGCGGACGCCGGTCTCGACGCGGCCTGAAGCCGCGTCGTTCCTCGTGAATTGAATCCGAAAAGCCTGCTAAGACGGTGCGATTGAAGCGTTTTTCGGTCGAAATTAAACCGGACCGCTGCGCATCTGCTCGACGAGCGAGAGCGCCCAGGGCGTGCGCTTGACCCAGCGCTTGCCGGCGAGCCGCAACCTCTCGTACGGCGCCTCTATCCTGCCGAGCCGCGTCGCCGGCGTCACCACGTCGACGAGATCGATCCGGTCTTCCGTAATCGCGGATTTGTAGCGCGACTCGCCAATGCCGAGATCGAAACGCTCGATCCCGCGCGCTGCCAGATCGCGAATGACGTGCCGCAGCAGCAATTCGGCCGGGCTCGAACGCGCAAGTTCCGGCGCGGGGTTGAAGGAATTGACGAGGCCGTGCCAGCAGCGGCCGCGCGGCAAGCCGCCGTAGGTGGCGACGATACGGTCGCCGACCGAGAGCGCATAGAGATCGAGCGCCGGAGCGCCGCCGCCATGGCCGGTCGCAAGCGAGTCGAGAAAGCCGCGCATCGCGACGCCGGCGAAACCCGGATCCTTGTGCTTGCGGGCGAAACGCAGCGTCTTCTGCGCGACAAAGGCGGACAGGATCGTGCGTGTGCGGTCGGGGTCTGCGGCGCGTTCGAACACGACCGGCCCGAGCGCAGCGAGTTTGGCCGCCTTGCTGCGAAGCTTCTTGCGCGTGTCCTTGGAATCGACTCGTTTCAGAAAGGTCTCCGCGTCCGCGCCGATGGTCGCGCCGTAGGCGGCGCTCGGGCTCGGGGTGCAGCCGAGCGCCGCAAATGGATTGACCGCGCCCGCCCATGTTTCCGGCTGGTTCAGCAGGACGAAGATGTCGGGCCGCGCCTCGGACCGCGCGGCTTCGTCGAGCAGCTTGCGCGCATCGGCTGCCGAGAAGGCGAAACCGGGCCGCAGCAGCGGCAGGTTCAGGTTGGAATGCTTGCCGCCTGCAAAGCAGGCCATGCGCAACGGGCCGCGCGTTTCGAGCGACAGGGGCAGAAGTACGGAAGGACGGTTTTGCCCGTCGTAACCGATGACGATCAGCGGACTCGCGCCGACGCCCGGCGCGACAAATTCGAACCAGGGAAGCACGAAGCCGCGCGTCTGATATGCGCTGCCGGTCGAAAAGGCTTCGATCTCGCGCCAGGCGCGAAGGGCCGGCCAGACGCTGGTATGGGTCTCGACGCGCGCAAGTGCGACGGTCCCCGCGGTTGCGGGGGCTGCGGTCTCGACACAGGCGAGGCTTGCGGTCATGAAGACGATGCTCCTCCACCCCTCCTAGCAACAAATGGTCAAGGATAAATTGCCATGCTGCCGCCGGGAGTAGCGGCATGAGCCTCAAGCACGGCGCCATCGATCTGGGATTTCGCATGTTCGGCGCGACCGGCCTTCACCGGGCGGCGGCTCGGTTCACGCAGGGCCTCGGCGCAATTCTCATGTTTCATCGCGTGCGCGACGCGGCGTCCGGCGCTTTCGCGCCAAACCGCGGGCTCGAGATCGCGCCGGAATTTCTGGACCGTCTGCTGGCGCGCCTGCGCGAAAAATTCGACATCGTCGACATGGACGAGGCGTTGGCGCGCATCGCCGGCGCGTCCGCGTCGCGGCCGTTCGTCGTACTCACGTTCGACGACGGCTATCGCGATACGGCGGACGTCGCGCTGCCGATCCTCAGCCGCCACGAGGCGCCATTCACCGTCTACGTCGCGACGGGTTTCGCCGACCGCACCGCACGCATGTGGTGGGTCGAGATGGAAGAGGCGATCGCCACGCTCGATCGCGTGCGGATCGAGGCGGGCGGGCTTCTGTTCGACTTGCCGGCGGTGACCGTCGCGGAGAAGACCTCGGCTTTCGAGACGCTCTACTGGCGTCTGCGCGCGGGCGACGAAAGCGAATTGCGGCGCGTCGCCGCTGAACTCGCCGCGCAGGCGCGGATCGACGGGGCCGACATCGTCGACGAATTGTGCCTGAACTGGGCGGGCCTCCGGAAACTGGCCGGGCATCCGCTCGCAACTATCGGCGCGCATACGCTGACGCATCCGATGCTCGCCAAACACGAGCGCGATTTCGCGCGCCGCGAGATTTTCGAAAGCAAGGCGATCGTCGAACGCGAGATCGGACGCGCGGCGCGGCATTTCGCCTATCCGGTCGGCGATCCCGGCTCTGCGGGTCCGCGCGAATTCGCGCTTGCGCGCGAGGCGGGCTTTGCGAGCGCGGTGACGACGCGGCCGGGCATGATCTTTCCCGATCATGCCGACTATTTGACGGCGCTGCCGCGCCTTTCGGTCAACGGCAACCATCAGAACCTCCGGTCCCTCGACATTCTGCTCTCGGGCGCGCCGTTCATGCTGATGAATCGCGGGAGAAGGCTGAGCGTCGCCTGAGCAACCGACGTCGTCTCGCAGGTCCGTTCGCCTTTCCCGACACGAAGCGGCCAAACGCAGGCGTTGCCAGCCCGCTCCGCCCTCGCTAATGCAGGCCGTTCAAGGCAAGGAAAGAGTTCATGCGCATTTTGACGTTGCTCGCGCTGGCGATCGCACTTGCGGGCTGCGCCGCGCGTGGAGACGAGGGGCGGATGCCCGATCCGGCTGTTTTCGGCGGCGGCATAGCCGGCAATGCGCCCGGCGTCTTAAAGTAGGGCCTCTATTTTTCTTCCTTCGCCATCCACTTGATGAGCGGCATGAGCGGCAGCACCCAGATCAGGCCGAGCACGGCGTAGCAAACGGCCTGCACGGGGCCGGACGCCTCCTGAACGAAGCGCGCCTGCGCCAGCGCCATGGCGAGCAACGCGTATATTCCCACGAACACGATCGTGACGAAGGCGCCTATCAGCTTGCGGATACGGATGGACATCGGGGCTCCGGCGCCGGTGGACGCCGGCGTCCGGCGAGCTTATCTGTCGCCGCGAGCGCGAATTCAACCCGCGCGGACAGGGCCCGATGACCGACTGGATCAATTTCCCCCACGCGACCGGCTCGTTTCCTGCCTCGGCGGACAGGACCGACAGCAGCGGCGTCCGCGTCTGGCTGTGGATCGTGGCGGGACTCGTCTTCCTGATGGTTATCGTCGGCGGGGCGACGCGCCTGACGGAATCAGGCCTCTCCATCACGGAATGGAAGCCGGTGACAGGCGTCGTGCCGCCGCTGACGCAAGCGGAGTGGCAGGCGGCGTTCGACAAATACAAACAGATTCCGCAGTACCACACGCTTTTTCCCGACATGGACCTTGCGCGGTTCAAGGCGATCTATGCCTGGGAGTGGAGCCATCGTCTGCTCGGCAGGCTGATCGGGCTCGTTTTCGCGGCCGGTCTGCTCGCCTTCTGGCTGCGCGGCGCGCTGACGGGGAGGCTGAAGGCGCAGTTGGCCGGCGTGCTCGCCCTCGGCGCGCTGCAAGGTTTTGTCGGTTGGTGGATGGTCGCTTCCGGCCTCGTCAATCGCGTGGAGGTCGCGCAGGAACGCCTTGCCATTCATCTTCTGCTCGCGAGCGTGACCTTCGCCGCGCTGATCTGGATTGCGACGGGTTTGCGCGAACGACGTCGTGACACGGCAGGCTCGGCGCTGAAACTCTTCGCCGTTCTTCTGGTCTTCGCGACTCTCACGCAATTGTTCCTCGGCGCGCTCGTCGCCGGCCTGAGAGCAGGGCTCGTCTACAACACGTGGCCGATGATGGACGGCCATTTCATCCCGCCCTTCGAACATCTGTCTCAACTGGCGCCGTGGTGGATGAACCTCGTCGACAATCCGACGACGGTTCAGTTCGACCATCGCATGGGCGCCTATGTCCTGCTCGCGCTGGCGCTGGTCAATGCGCTGGCGGCCGGCGCTTCCCGCGCGGCGCGGCGCGCGTGGGCTCTCGTGCTGCTCCTCTGCATTCAGGCGGCGCTCGGCATCACGACGCTCGTGCTTGTCGTGCCGCTATGGGCGGCCTTGCTTCACCAGGCGTTCGCGATGATCGTGCTCGCGATGGCGACGGTGAACGCGCGGATTGCGTTTCAGGGCGCGGCGAACTAGCGGGCGGCGGACGTTTCGCTCGGCTCAGCGCGCGCCCGCCGGCGGCTTGTCCTCCGGTCGCGCCCTGAAGAACGCCCATTCCTCGATGCGCCGGCCGTCGGGCAGATTGCAATAGCCGACCTCACCCTTGTCCGTCGTCACGATCTCCACCGTTCCGCCTTGCCGGACGCAATATTCGGAAGCCGGATTGGCGAGGGCGAGCATTATTGCGAGCACGGGCATGTCAGACAGCCGGCCGACATTTCTCCGGCCGATGCTTGCGTTGCGTCGAGGCCGGAAATTGCGCGAGCTTGTCGGCGGGGCGGATCGGACGGCCCACGAGTTCGCCGCCGCAGTTCGGACAGCGCATGCCAAGCTTCGTCTGCGCGCAGTCGCGACACCATGTGCACTCGAACGAGCAGATCAAGGCGTCGCGCGCGTGCGGCGGCAGGTCGCGGTCGCAGCATTCGCAGTTCGGGCGCAATTCAAGCATGGCGCTCTCCCGAAAATTCGAGTCTTTCGAACGATTTGGCGATCGAAGCTTGCAATTCGATTCATATGCTTCGCGCAAAGAGTCAGCGCGCCGCCGCCGAGCGGACGCGACGCCGCCATGCGTCGCGTCCGCTCGGAGCGATGAGCTTCATCCAGCCGCAAGCGCAGAATCGAGATCGGCGATGAGATCGGCGACGTCCTCGATGCCGATCGATATGCGCACGACATCGGGGCCGGCGCCGGCCGTCGTCTTCTGCGCGTCGGACAGCTGCCGGTGCGTCGTCGATGCGGGATGAATGACCAGCGAGCGCGTATCGCCGACGTTGGCGAGATGCGAGAACAGTTTCAGGTTCTTCACGAGCGCAATGCCGGCGTCATAGCCGCCCTTCAGGCCGAACGTGAAGACCGCGCCGGCGCCCTTCGGGCAATATTGTTGCGCCAGCTTGTGATAGCGGTCGCCGGGCAGGCCGGGATAACTGACCCACGCCACTTTCGGATGATTGGCGAGGTGCCGGGCGACGGCGAGCGCGTTGTCGGAGTGTTTCTGCATGCGCAGCGGCAGCGTTTCGACGCCCGTCAGGATCATGAAGGCGTTGAACGGCGACAGCGCCGGCCCGAGATCGCGCAGCGACAGAACGCGCGTCGCGATGGCGAAGGCGAAATTGCCGAAGGTCTCGCCGAGCACCATGCCGTTATATTCCGGCCGCGGCTCGGAGAGCATGGGATAGCGCTTGTCGGCGAGCCAGTCGAACGAGCCGCCGTCGACAATGAGGCCGCCGATCGAATTTCCGTGGCCGCCGAGGAATTTCGTCGCCGAATGCACGACGATGTCGGCGCCGTGCTCGAACGGGCGGATCAGGTAGGGCGAGGCGAGCGTATTGTCGACGATCAGGGGAATCTTCGCGCGCTTCGCGATCTTGGAGATGGCGGCTATGTCGACGATCACGCCGCCTGGATTGGCGATCGATTCGATGAAGATCGCCTTCGTGCGCGGACCGATGGCAGCCTCGAACGAGGCGAGATCGTCGGGGTCCGCCCATTTCGGCGTCCAGCCGAAATTCTTGTAGGAATGATTGAACTGGTTGATCGAGCCGCCGTAGAGCTTGGTCGATGCGACGAATTCGTCGCCCGGCTGCATCAGCGCGTGGAAAGTCAGGAATTCTGCGGCATGGCCGGAGGCGACCGCAAGTGCGGCCGTGCCGCCTTCGAGCGCGGCGACGCGCTCCTCCAGCACCGCATTGGTCGGGTTGGTGATGCGCGTGTAGATGTTGCCGAACGCCTGCAGGCCGAACAGCGACGCCGCATGGTCGACGTCGTCGAACACGAACGAGGTCGTCTGATAGATCGGGGTCGCGCGCGCGCCGGTCGCCGGATCGGGCTTGGCGCCGGCGTGGACGGCGAGGGTCGAGAAACCGGGGGCGGGCTGGTCGGTCATGGTCTGTTCCGTTCTTTATATCGGTTTACTTGTTCGTTTTATAGAACAATCGCGGCGCGCGCAAGCCTGCTGCGGACTGGCGAGCTTGGCAAGCCGAGCGACGAGGAACCGCGCCGCGATCAGGCCGTCAATAAAGGCTTGGGGGCGGACAGGGCGGGCAGGACTATGGTCGCGATGTACTCGCCGACGTCCTGCTGCGGGATGGGTTTCGAGAAAAAATAGCCCTGGGCGAGCGTGCATCCGAAGGACTTCAGCAGGCGCAGCTGCTCGCTGGTTTCGATGCCTTCGGTCACGCAATCGAGTTTCAGGTTTCGGCACATGGCCACGAGCGTCTTGACGATATCGCGCGCCAGATCGCTCGCTTCCATTTCCTGTACGAAACTGCGGTCTATCTTGATCTTGTCGAGCGGCAGCCGGTGCACGTAGCTCAGGCTCGAATAGCCGGAGCCGAAATCGTCGAGAGAGATCCGCACGCCCACGCGCTTGAGTTCGTGGATAGCGAGGCGCGCACAGTCGAAGTCCGTCATGAGCGCGGTTTCGGTGATCTCGAGGTCGATGCGGTTCGCAGGGAAGGCGCTGCTTTCGATCAGCGCGACGATCTGCGTGATCGCGACCGGCGAGATGAGGTCGCGCGCCGATAGGTTGAAAGACAGCCGCAGGTTCGAGGGCCAGGAGAGCGCGGCGTCCAGCGCCTTGCGCAGCAGGACGCGCGTCACCGCGTAGATGATTTCGGAACGTTCCGCGACGCGGATGAACTTGTCGGGCGCAACAAGGCCGAGTTCCGGGCTGATCCAGCGCGCGAGCGCCTCGAAACCGACGAGCTGGCCCGAGCTTACATGATAGAGCGGCTGAAAATGCAGGACGAGCTCGGAGTCGAGATCGGCGCGGCGCAGGCATTGCTCGATGACGGCGACGCCCTTCATCTGGTTTTCGTGGTCGAGGCTGAAGATGGCGGGTTCGCCGCGAGCGTTCTGTTTCGCGTAGTATAAAGCGTAGTCGGAGCGCTCGTACAATTGCCGGGGGCTGTCGGCCGCCAGCGGAAATTCGGCAAAGCCGATCGAGGCGGAGAGCGTGGCGATCGCATCGTCGAAGGTGAAGGGTACGCGGATCGCGCCACAGACTAGATTGCCGATTTCGATCACCGCAGCGTCGTCGTCGACATTTTCTATGATCAATCCGAATTCGTCGCCGCCGAGGCGCGCAACGAAATATCTGTCGCCGATCGCAGCGCGGAACCGCGCGGCGCATTCCACGAGAACGCGGTCGCCTATGATGTGGCCGAAAACATCGTTGACGGGCTTGAACCCGTCGAGATCGAGCACGCCCACGTAGAATTTGCCGCCGCGCCGATGGCGCTCGACGCATTGGGCGAGCCGGTCGAAGAACTGGCGGCGGTTGGGAAGCTCGGTCAGGCTGTCGATATTGGCGAGACGCAGATTCATGTCGCTCAAGCGCTGCGCCTCGACCTGCGCGGCTATCATGTCGGCGAAATCGCGGGCCGACCGCAGGGTCATGTAGGCGATCGCCACCGACACGAGCAACAGGCACACGCCGAGCGGGGCCAGATCTCCTCCATCGACGGCAATGAGGAAGCATGAGAATACGACGATAGCGCTCGCATTCAGCGTCAAGGCGGCTATCGGCACGTTCACCAGCAGGAATACACAGGAGATAGCGGTGATGCCGAAGGCGCCGACGGAGAGCAGCCTGATCGTCTCGTCGCCGTAGACGAAGATCGTCATCGTCCAGGCGGCGAAGCCGAAACCGAGACCTGCCGCCAGCGCCGTCGTGACATGCAGGCGTCTGCGCAGCGCCGCCTCGGTCGTCGGCGTCGGCGCGTCGCGGCGTTTCCACCACATCAGCATCCGGATGGCGCTCGCGACAATGAGGCCCGCCGGCGCATAGGTTGCGAGCGGGCCCGCGATCTTTCCATAAATCGCGTACCAGCCGATCGCGACGTCGACGCTCGCGATGAGGTACATAAGCGGGACTTGCTTGGAAAACGCCTGCGATTGCGCCCGCAAGAGCGCGGCGCGCGTATCCGGCGAAAGGCCTGCGCCTACGAGAAATTGAAGCGCCCGCGCCATGCGCGACCCCTGAAGACATGAAATGGCGTTTCCACCATAGAGGTTCGGGGCTTAAGCTTGCGCTACGGGCGCGACGCGCACGGACTTAACGCCGATTAAGCGCGTCCTGCGGCTCGACGCGAGGCCGGTCAGCTCTTGTGCGTGGCGCGCCATTCCCTGAGGACGGCGAGCGCAGTCTCGATATGTTTCGTCGCGCCCGGATCGTAAACCGAGGACAGAACCTTGCCGTCCGGCGCGATCACATAGGACGTGCGCCTGGCGAAGGGCGAGGACTCCGAGGCGACGTCGTAGGACCTGATGATCTGGCGTTGCGGATCGGCGGCCACGGGGAATTTGTCGCGGCATTCCATCGCGGAGAATTCGCGCTGCGTGGCGATATCGTCCGCCGATACGCCGATCACAGCGGCGCCGAGGTTCTGGAATTCGCCCATCGCGTCGGCGAAGTCGTGCGCTTCTTCCGTGCAGATCCTGGTGAAGCTCTTGGGATAGAAATAGACGACGACCGGGCCTTTCTTCAGCGCGTCCGAAAGCGAGAAAGAAAAGTCCTTGCCGGCGAGCGCGGCTTGCGCGGTGAAGAGCGGCGCGACGGTGCCGTCGGGCAGAGCCGCGCGTGCGCCGAACGCTGTCGCGGCCAGCGCTAGCGGGACAAGGAACAGCGCATTTTTCACGAAATTCCTCCTTGCGCATCAGTCTGCCTCAAGCTAGCGCTTGATGTGGCCGGGGCCAGACCGCGACTATGGCTGATATGTTACCTGATCTTAACTCCCGCGCGCGAAATCTCGCGGCAGGGGCGCTACGAGGGTTTTACGACATGAGACGAACCGGGCTCGCTATCGCATCGTTAAGCGTGCTTTCTCTGGCGCTCGCGGGTTGCGTATCGACGCCGCCCGCGCCGGCGCAGCCGCAGATTTCCGTCATGCCGCCCAAGGGCAAGTCCTATGCGGCGTTCCAGCGCGACGACCAGTTCTGCCAGACGCAGGCGCAACAATCCGTCGGCTATCGCTCGCCCGGACAGACGCAAACGGATCAGACCGTCGCCGGCGCGGCGGTCGGCACTCTGGTCGGCGCCGCGGCTGGCGCGGCCATCGGCGCGGCGGCCGGAAACGCCGGCGCAGGCGCCGCGATCGGCGCGGGCTCCGGCCTCGTCGGCGGCGCGGCGATCGGCAGCGCCAATGGAAATGCGAACGCGGCCGACATCCAGGGGCGCTACGATACGGTCTATGCGCAATGCATGACCGCCAAGGGCAATCGCGTGATGGGCCCGGAAGCGCCGCCCCCGGTTGTCGTGGCCGACGCGCCGCCGCCGGTCTATGTCTATCCGCGGCCTTATTACTGGGGTCCGGGCGTCTATTACGGCCCGCCGGCCTATTACCGCCGCGGCTGGTGGTGAGATCGCGCGTTTGAGCGCACACGCTCGAACGCCGGTCATTCGACGGTCGTACGAATCCGAATTATTGTGAACAGCGAACGCCCTGCGCCATGACGGCGCGGGGCTTTCGCCATGGAGCGAAAACAATGGGCCTCCTTGATGGGCTTCTCGGCCAGGTGATGGGCCAGTTCGAAGCCAACGTGTTGCCGGGCCTTCTGCAAAAGGCGCTTGCGCAGACCAATCTCGGGTCGATCCAGGGCCTGCTCGACAAGCTGCGCGCGTCCGGTCTCGGCCCGCAGGTCGATTCCTGGCTCGGCCGCGGCGCCAACCAGCCGATCACGGCCGACCAGCTGGAACATGCGCTGGGCGACAAGGTCGTGGATAAGCTCTCGACCACGCTCAACATGCCGCCGGACCAGATTTTCGGCTTCCTGGCAAAATGGCTGCCGACGATCATCGACGCGCTGTCGCCGAACGGGCAGCTGCAGGCGCCGGCGCACAGGTGAGGGAATAACTCTCTCCCCGTGAAAACGGGGAGAGGGCAGGGTGAGGGGCCGGTCGCCTTGGAAAGGTTTTTCAGGACGACCGGCCCCTCATCTGTCCTTTGGACATCTTCTCCCCGCAGGCGGGGAGAAGAGGACACGCCCCTGAACGCCCGCAGCCTTCGCGCGTTATGATGCAGCCATGGCGCCCATCGATCAGCCCCGCAAACCGAAGCCCTCAGGCGCGCCGCCGTGGATGATCAACCTGATCGTCGCGGGACTCGTCGTCATCCTGCTCGCGGTGATGGTCCGGCTCGCGCATTCCCTGACGCAGGCAAGCAACGTGATCGACTGCGCGGCGCGCGGGATCAGGAATTGCGGTTAGTCACGTCCTGTACATGCGCATGCTGGTCCAGGTCGCCCTGACGATCGGACGGCTTCCCCGGCAGGCTTTCTCACGCGCCACGGTTTGGCAGGGGGGGGGCCGGCGCGCGCCGGGCGCGCGCTCCGGCCGGGCTTGCGTTCGGCTCACCAGCCCCGGTAGTAGCGCGGCGGCCCGTAATAGAAGCCGTTGTCCCAGCCCCTGTAGTTGTCCCAGCCCCTGTAATTGTGGTGATGGTGATGGTGATGATGGTGGTGGTGGTGATAGCGCGGCGGATAGACGTAATAGCCGTAGGGCGCGCCGTAATAGTACTGCGCGAGCTGCACGCGAGCTTGCGCCTGCGTGGCCTCGCGGGCAGCGCTTTCCTCGAGCAGCGCGCCGGCGTTGGCGACGGGCTGCAGAAGCTCCGCATAGGAGGCGGGCGACATCGCATCGTCCAGGGTTTTCGCCTGCGCGGCGGACGTTCCCGAGGCGGCGATCGGCAAGGTCGATATCGCGCCGAGAAGCGTGACGATCTTCTTGTCCATGGTTTGCTCCTTTCCGGGGCGACGCACAGGCGCAGCCTGGCGCCGGCGGTCGACGCTGTTCCAGCGTGTGCGATCAATGTGGCGCCGTGACGCCTGTCGTATGGTGGCGCCGTGACGACTGTCGCATGGTCGGGCGCCGCGCATGAACGCATGCTGAATGCGGGGCGCGATCGCGATGACAAGCGAAATGGCCGGGCAAAGCCCGGCCATCTGTTGAGATACAGTTCTCTATTCGCAGCAACGCCTCAGCTGCACCCCGTCGTGCTTCCGCACGTGTCGCACTTCAAACACGTGCCGTTGCGCACGAGCGTGAAGTTCGCGCATTCCGGGCAGGCTTCGCCGACATAGCCCTTCATCCGCGCTTCCGCGCGCTTTTCCGCGATCACGTCGGCTTCGCTGGGCTGGGACCAGCCGAGCTTGTCGAGATCGCGGGCGACGTCGGCGACTTCGTGTTCGAGGTCGGGCTTCAGCGCAGTGGCGCCGTCGGTCGCGAGCGCGGTTGCGGCGGGCGCGCCGTGATGCGGCGCCTGCGCGCCCGCGCCGCCCGTCACCAGCATCAGCCGGTCCGTCTTCGACCGCACGAGCCCGCGCGAGACGAAGGAGGGCGCCGCGTGCTTCTCGCCTTCGGGCGGACGGCCTTCGTCCTGGCCCTTGCCCATCGCCGTATAGCCGATGTCCTCGGGCGAGACATGCGCGAGGTCGTTGCGCTGCAGGTAGGAAATGGCGAGTTCGCGGAACACGTAGTCGAGGATCGACGTGGCGTTCTTGATCGCGTCATTGCCCTGCACGAAGCCCGCCGGCTCGAAACGCGTGAAGGTGAAGGCGTCGACATATTCTTCGAGCGGTACGCCGTATTGCAGGCCGAGCGAGATGGCGATGGCGAAATTGTTCATCAGCGAGCGGAAGGCGGCGCCTTCCTTGTGCATGTCGATGAAGATCTCGCCGAGACGCCCGTCGCCATATTCGCCGGTGCGCAGATAGACCTTGTGGCCGCCGACGATCGCCTTTTGCGTGTAACCCTTGCGGCGATCCGGGAGCTTTTCGCGTTCGCGAAGAACCTGGACGCGTTCGATCACGCGCTCCACGATCTTCTCGGCGACCGCGGCGGCGCGCGCGGGCGCGTTGGAGGCGATGATGTCGGCGATGGCGTCCTCGGCCTCGTCGCCGTCATCCTCGATCAACTGCGCGTTGAGCGGTTGCGAAAGTTTCGAGCCGTCGCGGTAGAGCGCGTTCGCCTTCAGCGCGAGACGCCAGGACAGCATGTAGCTCTCCTTGCAATCCTCCACCGTCGCGTCGTTCGGCATGTTGATGGTCTTGGAGATCGCGCCGGAAATGAAGGGCTGCGCGGCCGCCATCATGCGGATGTGGCTCTCGACCGACAGATAGCGCTTGCCCGTACGACCACAGGGATTGGCGCAGTCGAACACGGCAAGATGTTCGGCCTTCAGGAAGGGCGCGCCTTCGAGCGTCATCGCGCCGCAGACGTGGATGTTGGCGGCTTCGATGTCGGCTTTCGAGAAGCCGAGGTGCTGGAGCAGGTCGAAGGAGGGATCCTCCAGCTTCTCCGGCGATACGCCGAGCTTCTCGACCAGGAAGTCCGCGCCGAGCGAGAATTTGTTGAAGACGAACTTGATGTCGAAGGCCGACGCCAGCGAGGCCTCGATCGTCGCGATCTTCTCCTCGGTGAAGCCCTTCGCGCGCAACGTGCCGTGGTTGATCGCAGGCGCGTTCGTCAGCGAGGCGTGGCCGACGGCGTAGGCCTCGATCTCGGCGATCTGGCTTTCGGGATAGCCCAGCGTGCGCAACGCTTCGGGCACCGCGCGGTTGATGATCTTGAAATAGCCGCCGCCGGCGAGCTTCTTGAACTTGACCAGCGCGAAGTCCGGCTCGATGCCCGTCGTGTCGCAATCCATGACGAGGCCGATCGTGCCCGTCGGCGCGACCACCGAAACCTGCGCGTTGCGGAAACCGTGCGTCTCGCCGAGCGCGAGCGCCTCGTCCCACGCAGCCTTCGCGCGCGAGACGAAATCCACTTGCGGGCAGGAGGCGTGGTCGAGCGGCACCGGCGCGATCGAGAGCTTCTCGTAACCGAACGCCTCGCCATGCGCGGCGCGGCGATGGTTGCGGATGACGCGCAGCATGTGGTCGGCGTTGCGCTTGTAGTCGGGGAAGGGACCGAGCTCCTTCGCCATTTCGGCCGAGGTCTTGTAGCAGACGCCGGTCATGATGGCCGAGAGCGCGCCGCAGATCGCACGGCCTTCCGCCGAATCGTAGGAGACGCCCGACGACATGAGATAGCCGCCGACATTGGCGTAGCCGAGGCCGAGCGTGCGGTAGTCGTAGGAAAGTTTCGCGATCTCCTTCGACGGGAATTGCGCCATCAGCACCGAGATTTCGAGCACGATGGTCCACAGCCGCACGGCGTGTTCGTAACGCGCGACGTCGAAGCGGTTGGTCGCCGGATCGCGGAACGTCAGCAGGTTCAGCGAGGCGAGATTGCAGGCCGTGTCGTCGAGGAACATGTATTCCGAACACGGATTGGATGCGACGATCGGGCCGGCGGCCGGGCAGGTGTGCCAGTCGTTGATTGTCGTGTGGAACTGGATGCCGGGATCGGCCGAGGCCCAGGCGGAATAACCGACCTTCTCCCACAGCTCGCGCGCGTTCAGGACCTTGTGCGTCTTGCCGTCGAGCCGCCGCGTCAGCCGCCACTCGCCGTCTTTCTCGACCGCATTGAGGAAGTCGTCGGTCACGCGCACGGAATTGTTGGAGTTCTGACCGGCGACGGTCAGATAGGCTTCCGAATCCCAGTCGGTGTTGTAGGTGTCGAACTCGATGTCCTTGTAGCCCTGGCGCGCGAACTGCACGACGCGCTTGATGTAGCTGTCCGGCACATCGGCGCGGCGCGCCAGACGAATCTCGCGCTTCAGCGCCGGGTTCTTCTCCGGATTGAAGCAATCGTCGCCCGAGCCCTCGCAATTCACGGCCGCGCGCATGACGGCCTTCATGTGTTTCTTGACGATCTTGGAGCCGGCGACGAGGGCGGCGACCTTCTCTTCTTCCTTCACCTTCCAGTCGATGAAGTCCTCGATGTCGGGATGGTCGATGTCGACGACGACCATCTTCGCCGCGCGACGCGTGGTGCCGCCCGACTTGATCGCGCCCGCCGCGCGGTCGCCGATCTTGAGGAAGGACATGAGGCCGGACGAACGGCCGCCGCCCGAGAGTTTCTCGTTCTCGCCGCGCAGTTTCGAGAAATTCGTGCCCGTGCCCGAACCGTATTTGAACAGGCGCGCCTCGCGCACCCACAGGTCCATGATGCCGCCCTCGTTCACGAGATCGTCGGCGACCGACTGGATGAAGCAGGCGTGCGGCTGCGGGTGCTCGTAGGAGGATTTGGACTTCGTCAGCTTGCCCGTCTGGAAGTCGACGTAATAATGGCCCTGGCTCGGACCGTCGATGCCATAGGCCCAGTGCAGGCCGGTGTTGAACCATTGCGGCGAATTGGGCGCGGCCACCTGCGCCGCGAGCATGTAGCGCAATTCGTCGTAGAAGGCTTGCGCGTCCGCTTCGCCGTCGAAATACTTGCCCTTCCAGCCCCAGTAGGTCCACGCGCCGGCGAGCCGGTCGAACACCTGGCTCGCGGTCTTCTCGGAGCCGTAGCGCTCGGCGGCGGGCAGGGCGGAAAGCGCGGCTTCGTCAGCGACCGAGCGCCACAGGAAGGAGGGAACTGCGTTCTCCTCGACCTTCTTCAGGCGCGCGGGAACGCCGGCCTTGCGGAAATATTTCTGGGCGAGCACGTCGGCCGCGACCTGGCTCCAGCCGGCCGGCACCTCGATGCCGTCGAGCGAAAACACGATGGAGCCGTCGGGATTCTTGATCTCGCTCTTGGTCGTGCGGAATTCCAGCGCCGCGTAAGGGGAGCGTCCCGCCTCTGTGTATCTTCTTTCGATCCGCATCTTCGATCCCCTTTGACGCAGACGTTTCTGCGCCGGCTGCTGTCCAGCCCTGCCAAAACCCTGTTGGACGCCCTGTCGAAAACCGCCCGGCCCTTTGACGGACCTGTTGGACGAGCCACGCAGAGACCGACCGAGGGCGAAACGCCGCCGCCCCTCCGCCGGTCCGAGCGCGATTGAGTCGAGACTATGGCGAGTCGTCGGGGTGCGTCAAGATTTTGTAGGGCGTGTGACGCCTTCCGCAAGATATAGTGCGAAAGGTGTGGATTGTGGGGAAATTTTTAAGGAAGAGGAGTCCAGCGTCCGGCGTCTCGGCAGATTCGGCAAGGGGCAAAACGCCGCGAT
Source organism: Hyphomicrobiales bacterium (assembly GCA_028868735.1). Classification (GTDB taxonomy): domain Bacteria; phylum Pseudomonadota; class Alphaproteobacteria; order Rhizobiales; family Beijerinckiaceae; genus JAJXWB01. The sequence goes on from JAGWTW010000016.1 coordinate 47,758, forward strand.
CCCCGCAATCCCCCGGGCGGCGGCGCGGGCGCGGCCGCAGGGATTGACATAAGTCCGTTGCGCGGCGCGGAAACATGCGGCATAGCGGGGGCGTTCGAAGGCCGAAGGGTTCCCGCATATGATCTGGCTGCAGCGCTTTTTCACCTGGTGGCAGGGCGGCACC
>JAGWTW010000129.1 GCA_028868735.1 Hyphomicrobiales bacterium
GACGAACGCAGGGTCGATGACCGCGAAGGCGAGGCGCGCCTGACGGCGCCGATGAACGGCCGCATCGTTTCCGTGCTGGCGAAAGCCGGCGAAGCGGTCAAGAAGGGCCAGCGCATCGTCATTCTCGAGGCGATGAAGATGCAGCATGAAATTGTCGCCGGACGCGACGGCGTGCTCGAAACCGTTTCGGTGAGGGAAGGCGATCAGGTCGCCACGCGCCAGTTGCTGGCGGCGCTGGCGGCGGAGAAGGCGTGACGCCCGGCCCGTTATGCCCGCAAAGTCGGGCATAACGGAGCGACGACGCCTTGAGTGAAAAAGTCTGGATCCCCGCTTGCGCGGGGATGACATGCGTGTTGCGGAGCGATCGATGACGACGGTCAAGAGCCTCTATTACGACGAGAGCCATGAAGCCTTTCGCGCGACCGTGCGCAAATTCGTCGAGAAGGAAATCTCGCCCCATGTCGACGAATGGGACGAGGCCGGCGGTTTTCCGCGCGAACTCTACAAGAAAGCGGCGGAGGCCGGCATTCTCGGGCTCGGCTATCCGGAGGAATTCGGCGGCACGCCCTGCGATCAGTTCCATCGCATCGTCATGTCGCAGGAGCTTGCCCGTTCCGGCGCCGGCGGCGTTTCGGCGAGCTTGATGAGCCATACGATCGGCACTCCGCCGATCGTTGCGGTGGGCCCGGATGCGATGAAGAAGCGCGTCGTGCCGCAAGTGCTGGCGGGCGAAAAGATCTCGGCGCTCGCGATCACCGAGCCGTCGGGCGGATCGGACGTGGCGCAACTGAAGACGAATGCGCGGCGCGAAGGCGGCCATTACATCGTCAACGGCTCGAAAATGTTCATCACGTCCGGCGTGCGTGCGGATTTCTACACCGTGGCGGTGCGCACGGGCGGTCCGGGCGCCTCCGGCGTCTCGCTGCTTCTGATCGAGCGCGGCATTCCGGGCTTCACGCAGCAGCCCTTGAAGAAGATGGGATGGTGGGCGAGCGACACGGCGCAATTGTTCTTCGACGACGTGAAGGTTCCCGTCGAGAACCTGATCGGCGAGGAGAACAAGGGCTTTCGCTATGTCATGCTCAATTTCAATTCGGAACGCCTGGGGATGGCGGCCTCCTGCACCGCCTATTCGCGCGTGTGTCTCGAAGAGGCGATCGCATGGGCGCGCGAGCGCAAGGTATTCGGCGGACGCCTCGCCGACCAGCAAGTCGTCCGTCACAAGATCGTCGACATGGCGATGCGCGTGAACGCGACGCAGGCCTATCTGGAGAGCCTCGCCTGGCGCGTTCAGAACGGCGAAAGCCCGGCCGCCGAGATCGCCATGCTGAAGAACCAGGCGACGCAGACGATGGCCTTCTGCGCATCGGAAGCCGTGCAGATCCACGGCGGCATGGGCTTCATGCGCGGCACAAAGGTCGAGCGCATCTATCGCGAGGTGAAGGTCAACGCCATCGGCGGCGGAGCGGAAGAGATCATGAAGGATCTCGCGGCAAGACAGATGGGGATCTGACGAAAATCTTGTCCGGCGGGCGACTGCGCCTAAATATCGCCGGGCATGATCGTGCCCGACTGGCTAAAGCATCCGAAATGGAAATGGTTGCGGCCGCCTCTGGGCGCGCTGCTTATCTTCGGAGGCGCGCTCGGCTTCCTGCCAGTTCTCGGTTTCTGGATGATTCCGCTGGGGATCGCAATTCTGGCGATCGACTTTCCGGCTGCACGGCGCGCCGAAGCCTGGATGGCGCAGAAATGGCGTTCGCTCTGCGGGCGCCTCCGGCGCTGGCGATCGAAAAAGTGAGGAACGCCGCCGATCTATTCCACGACCTTCCATATCCCGTTTGCGGCCATCACCGGCCTGCCGCGAACCTTCAGGACGCCGCGCAGGAAAATAACCGTCTTCGCCGCGCGAACGACTTCCGTCTCGCATTCGACGAAGTCGCCCGAACGCACGGGCGCGAGAAACTGGTTCTCGAGCTGCATGGTTACGCAGGCGCGCCGCCCGGCCGCTTCCCACGCAACGAAGCCGATCGCGTGATCGGCGAAGGTCATCAGCATGCCGCCATGCACGGCGCCCTGCCGGTTGTCGTGCCGCTCGCCTGCCAGAAAAGCGTAGGACCAGTTCTCGCCGTTGCGGCGCGCCCAGATCGGACCGACGAGTTCGGTGAAGCCCTTCAGTTTCATGTGCTTCCAGCCATGCGCGGCTGGATCGAATGTCGTCGTCTGGGTCGTCGCCGCCTCGTCCCGCATCATCGTCCTCGTGTCGCCTCTTCGCTGATGTTCTAGCATCAGGGGGCGGCCGGGAGAAATTCGGCGCGATGGGCGACGATGAATTGTTGTAGCGCGCGCGAGGCCGGCAATTGCCGGCGGTCGAGCCGTCGCAGCACGTACCAGTGGCGCACCAGCGGCAGGCCTGCGACGTCGAGCTTGACGAGCCGCCCGTCGGCGAGCTCCGCGGTCACCGTATGCGCCGAGATGAACGCGATTCCCAATCCCGCCATGACGGCCTGTTTGATCGTCTCGTTGGAATCGATCTCGAGACCGTAGGTCGGCTTGACGCCGGCGCGCTCGAAAAAAGTCTCCATGAGCGCGCGCGTGCCGGAGCCCGGCTCGCGGACGACGAAGGTTTCGGCGGAGAGGAAGCGCGGATCGATGCGGCTCGCGCCGGCGAGGCGATGGGCCGGATCGGCGACGACGACATGCGGATGCTCGCCAATAAGGTCCGAAGCGCATTCCTGCCCCGCCGGCGGCCGCCCCATGATTGCGAGATCGATGCGGAATTCGGCGAGCGCGCGAATAACGTGGTCGCGATTTCCGACGACGAGCGACACTCTCACACCGGGATGTTCGCGCGCGAATGCGCCGATCATGCGCGTCGCGAAATACTTTGCAGTCGACACGATGCCGACGCACACCTGCCCTCCGACGCCGGCGCGCAGCGACTCGAATGTTGCGCTCAAGTCCTCGATCGTCGCCTCGATCGCGCGGCATGCGCGCAGCGCTTCGGCGCCGGCTGGCGTCGGCACGAAACGCTCGCCGATCCGCTCGAGCAGCGGCAATCCGGCCATATCCTCGAACAGTTTCACCTGCATCGAAATCGCCGGGGGCGTTACGTTCAACTCGCGGGCCGCGGCCGAGACGGCGCCGGTGTCGGCGACCGCGCGGAGCGCGCGCAATTGTCGCAAGGTCAGCGAGCGCATCGCCAAGCTCCTCAAAACCTGAGTGTTTCAGAAAATCTGAATCTATAGCAAAGATAATTCAAATTTTCTATTGAGGCAATTTCAAGGATGTTGTCGCAGCGGCGGTCTTCCAGCCGCCAATTTTCCGAAAGGGAGAGCGGCGTGATCCTGAACGCTTATCTGAACCAGTGGGCAGCCGGCGAGCCGTTGCGCACCGCGATCGCGGCCACCATCGGCGTGCTTGCAGAGGCTGCGACCTCGCTCGCGGACATGGTCGGCCGCGGCCCGCTCGCCGATGAAATGCACGATCTCATCGCTCATCACGCAGACGGCGACGCGCAGCGGCGCCTCGACATCATGGCCGAGGACATGATCGCCGACCGGCTGCGGCATGCGCCTGTACGCTACCTCGCTTCCGAGGAGAGCGAGTCCGCGCTCGACATGATCCCCGGCGCGCCGCTCGCCGTCGCGCTCGACCCACTCGACGGTTCGACCAACATCGACGCCAATGCGCCGCTCGGGATGATCTTCTCGCTATTGCCGGCGCTCGACAGCGCAGGGGCCACGTTCAAGCAGGTTGGGCGCCGGCAACTCGCCGCAGGCTTCTTCATCTTCGGCCCGCATACGAGTCTGGCGATCACGCTTGGCGACGGCGTCATGGTTTTCACGCTCGACCGCACGACGCAGCGCTTCACGCTCGCGCGCCAGAAGGTGACGATGCCGAAGTCCTCCCGCGAATACGCGGTCAACGCGTCCAACGCGCGTTTCTGGAGCGAGGGCGTACGCAGTTTTGTCGAGGAACTGACCGCGGGCGCCGACGGGCCGCGCGCGATCGACTTCAACACACGCTGGATCGGCGCGCTCTGCGGCGAGGCCTATCGCATTCTCTTGCGCGGCGGCCTCTACCTCTACCCCGGCGGCACGCGGCGCGGACAGGTGCGCGGGCGCCTGCGCCTGCTCTATGAGGCCAATCCAATCGCCATGCTGATCGAACAGGCAGGCGGCGGCGCGACCGACGGGGAGCGAAACATCCTCGACATCGCGCCGGACAGCCTGCATGTGCATACGCCGCTCGTCTTCGGCTCATTCGAAGAGGTCGCGCGCTTTCAAAAGCACGTGTCGGCGACGCCGATCGCCGGCTATATGGCCGTCAGCGTCACGCAGCGCGAGGTGCGGATGTAGCGGCGGTGCGCTCGTCTCGCTCGGGGCTCAATCCAGCGTCTGACGGAATCGTGCGACGGCAATTCCCATCGCCGCCAGCGTGAAGAGCGCCAGCGCGCCCGTGTCGAACACGAGATCGCTTGCGGTCGACCCCTTGAGCATGATCGCGCGGGCAATGCGGATGAAATGCGTGAGCGGCAGGATTTCGCCGACGATCTGCGCCCAGTCCGGCATGCCGCGGAAGGGGAACAGAAATCCCGACAGCAACATGCTGGGCAGGAAGAAGAAGAATGACATCTGCATGGCCTGTAACTGGTTGGAGGCCACGGTCGAGAATGTGTAGCCGACCGACAGATTGGCGACGATGAACAGCATGGTCAGCGCGAAAAACAGCGCGAGCGAACCTGCGATCGGCACATGGAACAGGCCGACGGCCGCGACCAGGATGATCCCCATTTGCGCTGCGCCGACGAGCGCATAGGGCGCGATCTTGCCGAGCATGATCTCGACGGGGCGCACGGGCATGGCGAGCAGCGATTCCATCGTGCCGCGTTCGATTTCGCGCGTCACCGACAGGGCGGTAAAGATCAGCATCGTCAGCGTAAGGATGGTGCCGACGAGGCCCGGTACGATATTGAGCTGCGTGTCGCCCGTCGGATTGTAGCGCCTCTGAATCCGTACGTCAAAAGGCGGCGGGGTCGCGCGCAGATAGGCGAGCGATCCGCGCAGGTCGTTATCGAAGGCGATTTGCGCCGCGCCGTTGATGGCGATGATCGCCGCATTGGTGGCGGTCGGATCGGTTGCGTCGACGATCACCGCGAGCGAGGGCTTCTCGCCATGGATCAGCGCGCGGCCGAAATGCGCTGGAATCTGGACGATGAATTGCGAGCGACCGGACAGGATATCGCTGTCGGCCTCCGCTTCGCTGTGCGCGACATGCACGATCTCGAAATATCCGGTCATCGTCAATGCGGACAGAAATGCGCGCGCGAGAGAGCTTTCGTCCTGCACGAGCAGCGTTGTCGGGAGGTGACGGGGGTCGTTGTTGATCGCGTAGCCGAACAGCAGAAGCTGCACGACGGGAATGAAGATCATTGTCGCGAACGTCAACCGATCGCGCCTCAATTGCAGCAGCTCCTTGACGAAGACAGCCGAGAAGCGGCTAAAGGTCCCGCTCATGCGGTCGCCCTTTCTGGAGCAGCCTCGTGCGAGCGGCTCATAAGAACGATGAAGGCGTCCTCGAGCGTTGTTCGGTCGCGCGTCCAGACGTGATCGCCGCCGTATCGCTGTGCGATGCGCTCCAGCGCGACGGGGTCGCGCGCCGCGACGTGCAGCGCCGCTCCGAACGGCGCGATCATGTCGATCGCCTTCTCACGCGCGAGCTGGTCCGACAATGCCGTGAGATCGCCGCCGCTGACGCGGAACGTCGTCAGTCCGACCGAGTCGATAATCTCATCGACCGTGCCATGGGCCAGCAGGTCCCCGTAGGCGATGTAGGAAATATCGTGGCATCGCTCGGCCTCATCCATGTAGTGAGTCGAGACGAGCACAGTCATGCCGCCCTCGGCGAGGCGGTGAATTTCGTCCCAAAAGTCGCGGCGCGCCTTCGGGTCGACGCCGGCCGTGGGCTCGTCCAGCAGCAGGAGGTCTGGCTTCGGCAGGATGCAGGCGCCGAGCGCGAGGCGTTGTTTCCAGCCGCCGGAGAGTTCGCGGGCGAGTTGCTCCTCCCGTCCCTTCAGGCCGAGGCGGTCGATGGAGTCCTGCGCGGCGGTCTCGGGATTGCGCACGCCATAGATGCGCGCGACGAATTCGAGATTTTCGCGGATCGACAAGTCTTCGTACAGCGAGAAGCGTTGCGTCATGTAGCCGACGTGGCGCTTGATTTCGTCATGCTGCGTGCGAATGTCGAAACCGAGGCAAGAACCGCGACCGGAATCCGGCGTCAACAGCCCGCACAGCATGCGAATCGTCGTTGTCTTGCCTGAACCATTCGGCCCGAGAAAGCCGTGAATCCGGCCACGCCGCAACTTCATGGTGAGATTGCGGACGACGACCTTGCCATCGAACGATTTCGTGAGGCCCTCGACGTCGATGGCGACGTCAGCGTCCCGCGCTTCTGCGCTCATTGGCTCGCAGCCTCGTCCCGATCTTTCGGCAGCAGGCGAACCGTGACAGGCAAGCCCAGCGGCAGGCGCGCTCCGCCACCCGTCAATTTCGCCTCGAGCCGGAAGACGAGTTTTGCGCGCTCTTGCTCGCTGAAGATGACGGGCGGGGTGAATTCCGTCTCCTTCGACATGAATATGACGGTCGCGACAAGCCCCGCCGGGCAATTGTCGCAGGAAACAGCGACCTTTCGCCCGAGCGCGAAATCGGCCAACCGCGTTTCGGCCACGTAAAAGCGAACCTTGCGATTTTCCGGCGGCAACAAAGACAAGACGGGCTGGCCTGCGTTGACCATTTCGCCGGGGCGGAAGAACACGTCCTGCACCACGCCTGCAGCCGGTGAAAAAACGGACTGGCGGCGAATACGGGTCTCGAACTGGCGCAATTGTGCGCGAGCGGCGAGCACGGCCGCCTTTGCAGCGTCTATTTCCTGAACGCGGCCGCCGAGTTTCGCTGCGATCACCTGCCGGTTGGCCTCTTCGAGCGAAGCCTTGTCACGGCTCAACGCAGCTTGCGCCTGATCGAGCAGGGCTTTCGTCGTCGCGCCCTTCGGAAAGAGCGCGGATTGCCGGTCGAAATCGTTCTGGGAGAGAACGAGCGCGGCTTGCGCGCGGGTGACTGCGGCCTCCAGCACCGCGATCTGCTCGGGCCGCTGCTGGGCGGCCTGCAAATCCTCGACCTGCGACTGCGCCTGATTCATGCGCGCGAGCTGCTCATTGCGCTGTGTGTCGAGCACATGCGTCGACATTTCAAACAGCTGTTGTCGCGCCGTGACCTCCTGGCCGATATCGACGTCGAGCCTTGCGAGCCGCTCGCCCTCGACCGGACCGAGATAGAGAAGGTCGCCCTCCGTATATCCCTGAAACACATCCGCATGCGCGGCCCCGGAGCCGCCGCCCCAGTAGCGCCATGCCGCAAGGCCGGCGACAAGGATGATCAAAACGAAGGCGGCCAGACGTTTCATTTTGCTATTCTTCCCGGACGGCCGGCTCCGCGCTGCGATCTGTGTCAATGTACCCGCGCCCGAGCCCCTGACAAATCGGCGTCGGAAAAACCGTTCAGCGCAGCGACGGCGGGGGCAGCCCAGGCGCGCGGCGATCCCTGCTAGGGAAGGGCATTCAGGGCTGCCCCTCGATTTCCTGCAGGGATTTCCGAGCCTCCGTCGCGCTTTCGTAAATGTGCGGCGCGACGCCGCGCTTCTCGAGCGCGTCGCCGAGCTTCATGCGCAGGAAACCCGACGTCGTGTAGCGCGTGACTTCGGCGTAATACTTGTCCATCAACCCGCGCACCATCGCCGAATAATCGTCGAGCAGATCCGGCGATATGGTGAAATTGTCGTAGTTTACGATGGCGTAGACGCGCTTGCCGAGCGGCGCGATGCGATCGGTGACGATTTGCCTGATGCGTTCGATCTGATCTTTCGATGTCACGTTGAAACGTTCGAGGTTGATGAAGAAATGAGTCGTCGTCTCGTCGAGGCTAAAGCGCTGTTCGAGAGGAATCGTCAGCATCTGATCGCGCAGCCCCATCGGCTCCGCCGAAAAGATGCGGGCGTCCATCAGCGCCGGTTTCCTCGGGATGAGCGGCTTGAAATCCATCTTCGCAAGAATGTCCCGGTCTATATCGACCCCTGGCGCGATCTCGGTCAGTTCGAGGCCGTCTTTCGTCAGGCTGAACACGCAACGCTCGGTGATATAGAGCACGGGTTTTCCGTCTCTTCGCGCGACCTCGCCGGAAAAGGTCGTGTGTTCCACCTTGTTCACGAATTTCCTGATATCGCCGTCACGCGTAATCTCCAGGGCGCCGTTCACGATCTTGAGGTCGAGCGCGCCCGCGACGAAGGTTCCGGTGAATACGACCTTCTTGGCGTTCTGGCTGATGTTGATGAAACCGCCGGCGCCGGCGAGCCTCGGCCCGAATTTCGAGACGTTGAGCGAGCCGGATCGGTCGGCTTGCGCAAGCCCGAGAAAGGCGACGTCGAGGCCGCCGCCATCGTAGAAATCGAACTGGTAGGGTTGGTCGATCACGGCCTGCGTATTGATCGCAGCGCCGAAGTCCATGCCGCTGGCGGGAATGCCGCCGATGACGCCGGGCTCGGCCGTCAGCGTGATGAGATCGGCGATCTTTTCTTCGTTAGCAATGGCCGCCACGCCTTCGGGCATGCCGATGCCGAGATTGACGACGCTGTTGGGCGTGAGCTCGAGCGCTGCGCGGCGCGCGATAATCTTACGCGGACCATCTTCCATCGGCGGCAGCGAACCCGCGCGTGCGCGTATCTCGGCGGAATAGGCGGGATTGTATTGCGTCGCAAATGTCTGCCAGTGGTTCTCGGGCTTGGCCACGACGACGCAATCGACCATCACGCCGGGGATCTTCACCTGCCGCGGATTGAGCGACCCGCTCTCCGCGACGCGTTCGACCTGGGCGATCACGATGCCGCCCGAGTTGCGCGCAGCCATTGCGATGGCGAGCGCTTCCAGCGTCAGCGCCTCTTTTTCCATGGTCAGATTGCCGTCCGGGTCGCCGGTCGTCGCGCGGATGACGCCCACGTGGATCGGAAAGGTCTTGTAGAGAAGGCATTCCTGTCCGTCGATCTCGATCAGACGGACTATATCGTCCTTCGTCATCTCATTGAGCTTGCCGCCCCCGTTGCGCGGATCGACGAATGTGCCGAGACCGACGTGCGTGATATGCGCCGGGCGGTGCGCAGCGATGTCGCGGAAGAGATGCGTGATAACGCCCTGCGGCAGATTGTAGGCCTCGATCTGGTTGGTGACAGCGAAGTGCTGCAGTTTCGGGACAAGGCCCCAATGGCCGCCGATAACGCGCCTTACGAGTCCTTCGTGCGCGAGATGATTAAGTCCGCGCTCCTTGCCGTCGCCTTGGCCCGCAGCATAGACGAGCGTGAGGTCGCGCGGGTGGCCTTCTGTCGCGCCTTCCGCGTCGCGCGAGCCGAGAAACCGCTGTTCGAGCGCAATCGCGATCTCCTCGGCAAAGCCGATGCCGACGAACCCGCCCGTCGCGAGCGTGTCGCCGTCCCGGATCAGTTTTACGGCGTCGGCGGCCGAGACGACCTTTCCTTTCTCGTCGCGTTTGAGGAAGGGCAGAACCGGATGCGTCGTCATCGCCAATACTCCCGAACGGCGCGCGCAGTAACGACGCCAGCGGCTTTCATTGCGCCAAGAACGTCCGGCGGCGTGACCGCGGGACGTCGTTTCCGCTCAGACCCGCCTCAGCGCCGCGACCGTGCCGTAGAGAAACAAATCGTACCACTCGATCGCCGTGCCGATCAGGCTGGCGGAGGCGACTGTCACGTGCGACGGCGCCTTGGCGTCGATCTGCGCGTTCATGTCGGCTCCCCTCGAACGGTCAGCAAGGAGTAAGAGCGGCCGCGCGTCGGCGTCCTTGATCGGCGTCTACGTGCCTTCTGCAACTTTGGCGGGGGTCAGCGCGCCGCCCGTAGCGCCTCCTCGACGAAATCGAGCCGGTCCTGGCCGAAGAACATGTGGTCGCCGACGAAAACGGTCGGCGCGCCGAAGACGCCGCGCGAAACCGCTTCCTCGGTCGTCGCCTTCAGGCGGTCCTTCGCTTCCTGGCTTTCGGCTTTCGCCATGAAACCGGCTGGATCGAAGCCAGCGGCCTCGAGTACGCCTGCCGCGGTCGGCAGGTCGTTCATGTTTTTCTGGTCGACCCACATCGCCTTGAACATGGCGTCGACATAGGGGCGGAATTGCTGCGTGTTTTCGAAGCCTGCCGCGCCACGCATCATCACGAGCGTATTGACCGGGAAAAAAGGATTTCGATTGAACGGGACGCCGTAGCGTTGCGCAAAGCGGGCAAGATCGGCGTTCATCCACTTGCCCTTGGCCGGCACGGTCGCCGGCGACGCATTGCCCGTCGCCTTGAAGACGCCGCCGAGCAGCATCGGCCGCCAGACGATTTCGGCGCCTGTTCGCTTTCCTATGCCGTCCATCTGCGTGTAGGCGAGGTACGATGCGGGCGAGCCGAAGTCGAAGAAGAATTCCGCGCGATTCATAACCACTCTCCGGAGCGTTTCCTGTGAAGGTTTTTCTCATGCTACGCTGAACCCGGAGAAAAAGCGAAAGCGGAGACGTTCCATGGCAGACAAGAAAGTCGCGCTGGTGATCGGCGCGGGGGACGCGACCGGCGGCGCGATCGCGCGACGCTTTGCGCGGGAGGGTTTTGTCGCCTGTCCGGTGCGTCGCCACGCCGACAAGCTCGAACCGCTCGCGGCTGAAATCCGCAAGGAGGGGCGCGAGGTTCGCCCGTTCGGGGTCGATGCGCGCGACGAGGAGCAGATGATCAGGCTCGTCGACGAGATCGAACGCGATATCGGGCCGATCGAGGTCGCGGTGTTCAACATCGGCGCCAACGTCCGCTTTCCCGTTCATGAATTGACCACGCGCGTCTATCGCAAGGTCTGGGAAATGGCGTGCTTCGCCGGTTTTCTGATGGGACGCGAGGCGTCGCGCGGCATGGTCGCGCGTGGCCGCGGAACGATCATCTTCACCGGGGCAACTGCGAGCATCCGCGGCGGATCGGGCTTCGCGGCCTTCGCCGGCGCAAAATTCGCATTGCGCGCGCTCGCGCAGAGCATGGCGCGGGAGCTCGGGCCGCAAGGCGTTCACGTCGCGCATTCCATCATCGACGGCGCAATCGACACCGCCTTCATCCGGGATAATTTTCCCGAACGCTACAAGGCGAAGGAGCGGGACGGCATTCTCGATCCGGATGCGATCGCCGACGCCTATTGGGCCATTCACGTGCAGAAGCGAAGCGCGTGGACGCACGAGTTCGACTTGCGGCCGTGGATCGAAATCTGGTGACGGCGCCGCTTACGGCGCGCACGCCGCGCTGACCTCGGTCGCGCAATTCCCGCGAGCAAGCCGCGTCACGATTTCTGACCGAGGGTGAGCGTCTGCATGGAGCCGGCGGCGCCGGCCGCGCCCGGCTTGCCGGCAGATCCAGGTTGGCCGTTGGAGCCTCTTGGGCCGGCCGGACCGTCGCCGATGCAGACGCCGGCTGGCGCGCCGCCGGGGCCGCCC